>JBIOZN010000168.1:0-2069 GCA_044871175.1 Acidimicrobiales bacterium
GCGGTCAGAGCGGAGCGTCGGGCGGCCGCGGAGGTCCGCACGCGTCCCTGACTTCCTCGTCCCCGCCACCCAGCCACCGACCGGCGATGGGCCGGCGGCGCGCCGACGACCACGTGTCGTCACCGCCCCGCCGCCCAGCCCAGGGCGCGCTGCCCGCCCGGCGAGCCGTCGATGCCCACGACGACGGTGTGCAGGCCGGCTGCTTCCCCGGTTCCGGTCATGTCGTTGCCTCCTCGGGGATCGCCGGGTGGATCGGCCGGTCCTTGCCGCGCCCACGCCGGCGCCCGTCCTGGAGCCGCTCGAGGTCGAGCTGGCGCCGGCGGACCTTCAGCAGGTCGGTGCGGGTGCAGATGCCCACCAGGCGGCCGTGGCCGTCGACCACCGGGATGTGCTCGACGTGTTCGTCCACCATCAGCTGCAGCGCCAGCTGGGCGGTGTCGGTGGGCCGGACGGTGATCAGGTCGCGATCGGCCCGGTCGCCCAGCCGTTGGTCGTCGACGCACTCGTCGCGCAGGACCTCGCCCCGAGTCACGATCCCCACCAGGCGCCCGTCGTCCATCACCGGGTAGGCGCCGGGCCCGCGCCGGGCGAACCGCTGGCGGGCCTCACCCACCGTCGCGGTGACGGGCAGCGTCTGCACGGTCGTGGTCATCACGTCGGCGACGTGGGCGCTGCTGAACGGGTCGACGCCGTAGTGGCGGCCGATGCGCAGGCCGCGCCGCCGCAGCTTCTCGGTCATGAGGCTGTCCTCGTTGACCGCCGAGTACACGAGGTCGGCCAGGACCGTGGCCAGCATGAGGGGGAGGATGACGTCGTAGTCGCGGGTGAGCTCGAACACGAACACGATGGCGGTGAACGTCGCCTGGGTGGCGGCCCCGAAGGTGGCGGCCATGGCGACGATGGCGAAGGCGCCCAGGGCGACGTCGGGGCCGGGCAGCACGCCGTTCAGGGCGGACCCGAAGACGGTGCCGAACGAGGCGCTGATCAACAGGATGGGCGCGAGCGTGCCGCCCGACGTCCCCGAGCCGAGGGCGAGCCACCAGGCCAGCAGCTTCCCGATGGCCAGGGCGGCCACCGTGCCCACGGCCAGGCGGCTGTTGAGGACGTCGTCGATGGCGTCGTAGCCGACGCCCAGGGCTCGGGGCACGAACAGGCCGACGGTGGCGAACCCGAGGGCACCGATGACCGGGTGCCAGAAGGGGCCCACGGGCAACCGGCGGTAGAGGTCCTCCACGAGGAACAGGCCCCGGCTGATGACGATGGCGAGGACGCCACAGGCCAGCCCGAGCAGCACGAAGGCGGGCAGCACGTCGAGGCCGGCGTAGTCGTGGACGGGAACGTGGAACAACGGGCCCTGGCCGAACAGCACCGAGTGCATACCGCCGGCGACGGACGTGGCCACGACGAGGGGCACGAAGGCGCGCACCGAGAACTCGAACAGCAGCAGCTCGATGGCGAGGACGACGGCCGCCAGCGGGGCGCCGAAGGTGGCCGACATGCCCGCCGCCGCGCCCGCGGCCAGCAGGATCTTGCGCTCCGACGGCGTGACGGGGAGGACCTGGCCCAGCAGCGACCCCAGGGAGCCGCCGGTGACGATGATCGGTCCCTCGGCCCCGAACGGCGCGCCGGTGCCGATGGCGATGGCGGCCGACACGGGCTTGGCGACGGCCGTGCGGGGCGAGACCTTGCTCTGCTTGGTGAGCACCGCCTCCATGGCCTCGGGGATGCCGTGCCCCCGGATCACGGGCGCCCACAGGGCCAGGAGGCTGATGAGCAACGCGCCCGTCGTGGCGGCCACGAACAGCGGCCAGCCGGGATCGAGCTCGGCCAGGGAGCGGGCCGAGGTCGAGAACTCGTGGAACAGGGCGAGGTTGGTGAGCAGGGTGATGAGGTGCACGAGCACCCAGGCGGCCCCGCCGCCGGCGAACCCGAGAAGCGCGCCGAGCGAGGCCAGCAGGACCAGCCGTCGGGTCGGCGTGCGCACGATCATCGCTAGACGATACTATCGTGAAGCGATACTCAACGGGGAGTGTCAGACGTCTGGGCGCGATTCACGCCACATGTGGCGG
>JBIOZN010000169.1:0-2164 GCA_044871175.1 Acidimicrobiales bacterium
CGACCCCCGGGTCTCCGGCCAGGAACGGCGGGAGGCCGTGGTTGCGCGCCTTGTCGAGGAAGCGGTCGGTACGCCGTTCGCTGATCGAGGCGACGTCGGCGGCCACGATGGCGAGGAAGTCGAGCACGTAGCCCACCGGCGCGCCGTGGAAGTTGCCGTTGGACTCGACCCGGCCCTCCTCGGCCAGGACGACCGGGTTGTCGATCGCCGAGGCGAGCTCACGACCGGCCACGGTGGCAGCGTGCTCGACGGTGTCGCGGGCGGCGCCGTGCACCTGCGGGGAGCAACGCAGCGAGTAGGCGTCCTGGACCCGGTTGCAGTCCGGCCCGCGGTGCGAGGCGACCACGCCGGAGTCGGCCAGGATCGCCACCAGGTTGGCCGCCGAGAGCGCCTGCCCGGGGTGCGGCCGGATGGCCTGGAGCTCGGGGGCGAAGACCCGGTCGGTGCCGAGCTGGGCCTCCACCGACATGGCGGCGGCCACGTCAGCGATGCGCAGCAGCCGGCGCAGGTCGGCGATGGCCAGCACCAGCATGCCGAGCATGCCGTCGGTGCCGTTGATGAGGGCGAGCCCCTCCTTGGCGACCAGCTCGACGGGGGTCAGCCCGGCCGCCGCCAGGGCTTCGCCGGCCAGGCGTCGCGTGCCGTCGGCGTCGCGGACCCAGCCCTCGCCCATGAGCGCGAGCGCGCAGTGCGCGAGCGGCGCCAGGTCCCCCGAGCAGCCGAGCGAGCCGTACTCGTGCACCACCGGCGTGATGTGGTGGGAGATCAACGCCGCGAGGAGCTCGGCGGTCTCCCGGCGTACGCCGGTGTGGCCGGTGGCCAGGGTCGACAGGCGCAGCAGCATCAGCCCGCGGACCACCTCGCGCTCGACCTCCGGACCGGAGCCGGCGGCGTGCGAGCGGACCAGTGAGCGCTGCAGCTGGGCGCGCATGTCGGTGGGGATGTGCCGGGTGGCCAGCGCGCCGAACCCCGTCGAGATGCCGTACGCCGGCGTGGGGGCCGCCGCGAGCTCGTCGACGACGGCGCGGGCCCGGTCGATGGCCGCCAGCGCCGCCTCGCTGAGCACGACGGGTGCACCGTCACGGGCTACGGCGATGACGTCTTCGGGCGCCAGCGGCCCGACGTCGACGGTCACAGGGGCGAGAAGGGTCGAGGACGTCACGGATCCCATCCAACGCTCCGGGGCCAGACCGCCACCAGATGTGAGTCAGGCACGTTGTCTCGGATTCGAGATCGGTGTCGAGGTCCGGGCGCGCGTATGTAACTGCGGGGCTGCCTGGGCGGCGACTGTCGGCAACACCACAGCCCACGGACCGGGATCGGCACCGACACCACGCGCCCGGCGTACTTCAATCGGTGAGTGACCGCGCTGCTCGAACCCACGGCGTCGGTCGGCACGGGCCGGCGCTGGGCGATGCTGGCGGCAAGCACCCTGGCCCAGGCGTCGACCGCGGTGATGGTGCACGGGCCGGCGTTCCTCATCGCCGCACTGCACGAGCAGCTCGGCCTCTCCCTGGCCGAGGCCGGGCTGGTGGCCGCGGCCCCGATGGTCGGCGTGATGGTGGCTCTGGTGCCGTGGGGCATCGTGACCGACCGGCGCGGCGAGCGGGTCGTCCTGCTGACCGGCCTGGTCGGCGCCGCGGCGCTCGGTGCCGTGGCCGCCCTGTCCGGCTCCGTGGTGCTGCTGGCGCTCGGGCTGGGGCTGGCCGGGATCGCGGCGGCCAGCAGCAATGTCGCCAGCGGCCGGGTGGTGGTCGGCTGGTTCCCGGCGGGGCGTCGGGGGCTGGCCATGGGGATCCGGCAGATGGCCCAGCCCGTGGGCGTGGGCGTGGCCGCCGCGACGATGGCGGTGGTGGCCGAGCACCACGGGCCGTACGTCGCGGTGTGGATCCCGGTCGCCGCGTGCGCGGGAGCCGCGGTGCTCGTGGCGCTGGTGGTCGTCGACCCGCCCCGACCGGCCAGAGGTCCCACGACGGCGCCCAACCCCTACCGTCAGGACCGGTACCTGCACCGCATCCACGGTGTCTCGGTGCTGCTGGTGGTGCCGCAGTTCGTGGTGTGGACGTTCGCCCTGGTGTGGCTGGTCCAGGACCGGAGCTGGTCGGCGGGGGCGGCGGGCGCGCTGGTGGCGCTCGCCCAGGTGGCCGGGGCGCTCGGCCGGATC
>JBIOZN010000170.1:0-2105 GCA_044871175.1 Acidimicrobiales bacterium
GCCGGGGCCCATGATCTCCTGGCCGCCGCCCTGCCCGAGGCTTCGGTCGAGGTGGGGGGCGCGGGCAACGTGCTGGGCACCGTGGCCTTCCTGCACGGCTTGGCCGTAGAGGAGCTCACCGCCACCGAGCTCGATTGCGACGATCCTGCCATCCCGGTCATCGCCTGGGCCCGGGTGCGCCGACCAGGACCGGTGGGACGGTGAGGATCGCCATCGACGCCCGCGCCGGGGCCGGCACCGGTATCGGCCGCTACGCCCGCCGCCTGGTGGAGCACCTGGCGGCCCTCGACACCGGCCACGAGTTCGTCGTGCTGGTGGCGGCGGGCGACGAGGCCCGGTGGGGCGGGCTGGCGGAGAGCGTGCGCGTGATGCCCAGCCGCTGCCCGCCCTACGGGTGGCGCGAGCAGCTGGTGCTGCCCTGGGTGCTGTGCCGGCTCCAGCCGGACGTCGTGCACTTCACCCATCCCGGTGTTCCTCTGGTCGTCCGCCCGAGGCGGCGGGTCACGACGGTGCACGACCTCACCCTGCTCGCCTTCCGCAACGCGACCGGTAGCGGCTGGCGACGGGCCCGCTACGAGTTCAAGCACCGCGTCTTGCGCTTCGTCCTCGGCTTCGCCGTCGTGACCTCCCGTCGGGTCATCACCCCGACCGAGTTCGTGCGTGCCGCCGTGCTCGAGCGGTACCGCCGTTGGCGCTGGCTGCCCACTCGTGTGCAGGTGGTGGCCGAAGGCGGCGGGATTCCGATCGACTCGGATCCCGCGCCACCAGTACCGCCGGCCCCGTTCCTGCTCTACGTCGGCAGCTCGTACCCACATAAGAACCTCGACCTCTTGCTCGATGCCTTCGCGGCCGTGCGCCGGCGCCACGGCGACCTCGAGCTCGTCCTCGTCGGCCCCGACGACCACTTCGCTCGCCAACTGTGCCAACGGGCGCGGGCGCAAGGCCTGAACGGACAGGTGCGCATGCCCGGCTACGTCGGCGACGCCGAGCTCGGTGCGCTGTACGGGCAGGCGGCCGCGTTCGTGTTCCCCTCGCTGTCGGAGGGGTTCGGGCTCCCACCCCTCGAAGCCATGGCCCACGGGACGCCGGTCATCGCCGCCCGCGCCAGCTGCCTGCCCGAGGTGTGCGGTGACGCCGCCGTCTACTTCGACCCCCATGACGCCGGCGACCTGGCCCGAGCCATCGAGGCCGTGCTGGGCGACGACGTCCTCCGCCGCCGCCTCCGGGCCGCCGGGCCGGTGCGGAACCGGCAGTTCTCGTGGCCGGCCACGGCCACCGAGACGCTGGCCCTCTACCTGGCGGTGGCCGGTTGAGGATCCTGTACGTCTCCGGCTCGTACCCGCCGGTGCGCTGCGGCGTCGGTGACTACGTGGCCAAGCTGGTGGCCGCCGTGGCGGCCGAGGACGACGTCGAGGCCTATGTGGTGACGTCACACGAGGGCGCGACTGGGCCGCGGGTCGTCACCGGCGTGCCGGCGTGGAACCGGCGGGCGTGGCGGCCGCTGGCCGCGGCCATCGGCACGCTCGACCCGGACATCGTCCATCTGCAGCACCCGTCGGTCCGCTACGGGCGGAGCCCGTTCATGGACGTGGTCACCGCGCTCGTGCGGACCCGTGCCCGGCGAGCAGGCGTGGTCGTCACGTTGCACGAGTACCACGCCGCCCGCCCCGTCGGAAAGCTGCGCGCCTTCACCTTCGGCGCGCCGGCCGATGCGCTCGTCGTGTCGACCGCGACCGATGGTGCGCGACTGCGACGCCTGCTCCCGGGCCGCCGCGTCGTGCAGATCCCCATCGGGTCGAACATCGACCCGGTTCCACGGCACGGCGCCAACCACGGTGAGGCGCGGTACGTGGCCTACTTCGGCCTGGCCCACGCCGACAAGGGCGTGGCCGAGCTCCTGGCGTCGTTGCCGGCGTGGCCCCGCGACGTCGCCCTCGTGCTCATCACCATCCTCGACGGAGACGATCCGGAGCATCGGCGACTGCGCGCCGCCATGGGCGGCGCCGGCGGGCGCGTCAGCGTCACGGGCCACCTCCCCGAGCGGGAGGTGGGCGAGCTGCTGGCCGGCGCCGCTGCCATCGTCCTGCCCTTCGCCCAGCCGGCAT
>JBIOZN010000171.1:0-2622 GCA_044871175.1 Acidimicrobiales bacterium
CGAGGGGCTGGTCGCTCGGGAGGCGTGCTGGATCGAAGCCCCGGGTGGCTGGTGGGCTGTCACGCCCGCCACCGTCGACGAGGAGCAGCTCCTCGTGCCCGTGTCCGTGACCGACGGCCCGCCCGAGCCCTTCCTCGACCCAGCGGTCGGCGACCGCGCCGACGGCGTCGCCAGCACGTTCACGCCTACCGACCCGGCACGCGTCCTGGCCCTGCTGGACGACGTCCTGGCCACGGAAGCGAGGCCCGCATGACCGTCGATCGCGGCACCTGGGCGCGCGACATCCTGAACGGCCTCGGGGTGCCCGTCACCCACGAGAACATGGTGGCCATGGTGGCGTGGATGCACGCCGAGGACGGCAGTGCGGGCGCCCTGAACCGCAACAACCCGCTCAACACCAGCATGAGCGTGCCCGGCGCACCCGGCATCAACAGCGACGGCGTACGGGCCTACCCGTCGTACCAGGTCGGCCTGGCCGCCACTATCAAGACGATCCGCCTGGGGTACTACGACAAGGTGCGGGCGGCGCTGCGTCGGGGCGACGACGCCACCGCGGTCATCCGGGCGGTGAACGCCTCACCGTGGGCGGCGCGCAACTACGACCTGGGTGTCGTCTCCGTGGGCCGCCAGCAGCTGCGCCAGCATCCCGGGTGGACCAAGCCCCCCAGTGACGGGAAGGGGGACAAGACGCAGCACGCGCCGAAGTCGGCGCCCTCGGGCGGCGACAAGGTGGTGGTGTACCTGGGCGAGCTCGACCACGTCGTGCGCTCGCTCGTGGACCGGGCCGATCCCCTGGCCGCCGCCCAACGGACGTCCCAGCGGGTGATGGACGACCTGCACCTCGACGCCTACCTGACGAATGCCCCGGTGCCCTACGGCGTCGTCGACCGCCATCGGATGGTCAAAGCAGCCCAGGAACTGGAAGACACCGTCGAGCCCAAGTACGGCTTCAACGCCGTGGCCACCGGCCTCGGGCAGGTGGCCGAATGGGTGGCCACGTTCCGCCAGCGGCTGATCGAGGTCGACCGGGCCGACGGCAAGAGCCCGCGCTCGCGGAAGAAGATCGAGCAGATGCTCCGGGCGCTACGGCGCAACGGCGCCACGCCCGAACAGGTCGCCGCCCTCGAAGCCGTATGGCTGGGCGGCCTGCATCGCGGCCGTCCTCCCGGGCGCCGCCCGTCGTCGCCCCGTCCCCGCCAGGGCTCGGGCGGCCGGCCGGCGCCCGGCAACGGCGGCAACGGCGGCAACGCCGGCAACGGCGGCAACGGCGGCAACGGCGGCAAGGGCGGCACCAACACGGCGATCCGGCAGATGCTGGCCGTGGCCCGCCAGCAGGTCGGCACCACCGACCATGGCAAAAACACCACCAGGTACGGCGCCTGGTACGGCATGAACGGGCAAGCGTGGTGCGCCATGTTCGTGTCGTGGGTGTTCGACCGGTCGGGCCACAACCTCCCCAACCTGGCGTCGGCCCACAACCCCAAGGGCTTCGCCTACGTGCCCTGGGCCATCAACGACCTGCGGGCCAAGGGCGAGCTGCACAGCCGGCCGAAGGTGGGCGACGTGTTCCTCACCAACTACAACGGGGGCCACACGGGCATCGTCAGCAACGTGAACAGCGACGGCAGCTTCTCCACCATCGAGGGCAACGCCGGGCCCAGCACCGACCGCGTGGTGACCGGCCGCCGCACGCTGAACGACGGGCGCGGCTACTACTTCTGGAGCCCGCTCAGGGCCTGATGGCCTCGCGCAGATGGCCCACGAGGTCGACCTCGGCCATCTCCCGGGCCACGGCGATGGCGTTCACGATGGCCCGGGCCGACGAGGACCCGTGGCTGATGATGCACAGCCCGTTCACGCCCAGCAGCACGGCGCCGCCGTAGGTCTCGGGATCGAGGGCTTCGTGCAGAGGGGCCAGGGCGGGCTCGAGGGCGACCTCGACGTCGGCGTAGGCGACGCTCGACGCGAGGGCGGCCCGAAACGCACCCAGGGCGGCCTTCATGCCCCCCTCCAGGGTCTTGAGCACGACGTTGCCGGTGAAGCCGTCGGTGACGACGACGTCGACGGCGTCGGTCATGATGTCGCGCCCCTCCACATTCCCGATGAAGTGCAGGCCCGGCGCCGCCCGCAGCAACCCGTAGGTGTCCTTCACCAGCGTGTTGCCCTTGCCCGCCTCCTCCCCGATCGACAGCAGGCCGACGCGAGGCTCGGTGATGCCGAAGCGGTAGCGCGCGTACACGACGCCCATCTGGGCGAACTGCACCAGCCACGCCGGGCTGCATTCGGCGTTGGCCCCGGCGTCCAGGAGGATCGTCGGAGTGGTGCCGGGCACGGGGATGGGCGTGGCCACGGCGGGGCGGGCGACGCCCTTCATACGGCCCATGCGCAAGAGGGCGGCGGCCATGGTGGCGCCGGTGTTGCCGGCCGACACCATCGCCGCCGCCGTGCCGTCGCGCACGGCCTCGACGGCGCGCACCACCGAGGCGTCCTTCTTGCGACGAACGGCGGCGACGGGATCGTCGTCCATGGCGACGACCTCCGACGCCGCCACGACGGGCAGACCCCCGACGTCGAGGGCGCCGAGAGCCTCGGGCCGGCCGACGAGCACCACCGGTGTGGCGT
>JBIOZN010000172.1:0-2976 GCA_044871175.1 Acidimicrobiales bacterium
TCGTGCGGGTGCAGCCGTGAGTGGTCGGCACGGGGCGACCCGTCGTCGGCGGCCGGGGGCCACCGTGGCGGCGGCCGTAGCGGCGGCCGCGCTCGTGACCGGGACCGCCTACGTCGTGGATGGGGTCGCCGGCGCTCCCGCCGGGGCCGGCGCCGGCGTGGCGCCGCTCGGGCCCGGCCCGGTGACCATCCGGCTCGGCATCGAGCACTCGCGCTTCGACGTCGAGAAGATCCGGGTGGTCGCCGGCACCCGCGCCCGTTTCGTGGTCGACAACGGCGACCCGATCGGCCACGAGCTCATCCTCGGGCCGCCGGAAGTGCACGCCCGCCACGAGTCGGGCACCCATGCCGGCCACCCCTCCATCCCCGGCGAGGTGTCGGTGGGGCCAGGGGCGCTCGGCGTCACGGTGTACGACTTCGACCAGCCGGGCACGGTCGAGTACGCCTGCCACCTCCCCGGCCACTACGCCTACGGGATGCACGGCGAGGTCGAGGTGGTGGCGGCCGACCGCGTCAGCTGAACGTGGCGGCCAGGGCGACGGCGCGGTCGCGGTCGAGGCCCCCCTCGATGCGGACGGTAAGGGCGCCCCGCTGCCAGACCAGGACGTTGCCGGCCAGGCGCGTGCGCGTCTCCACCACCACGCCGTGCCGGTCGAAGACGGCCAGCAGGTGCGGCCCGCCGCCCTCGATCCACGCCGCCGGCTGGCCGGCGACCTGGAGCTCCTCCCAACGGTCGTCGGGATCGAGCGTCTTGCGCAGCAGCGGCGCCTCGAACCGGGCCGGTAACTCGGTGACCAGCAGGCCGACCCCGGGCACGGTGGTGGCGGGCAGGCGGTCGCTCTCGGGGTAGACGACGGTGAGGATGGGCGCCGCGCCCCGGCGGTCGAGGAAGGCGCCCGCCGGCGGGCCGAGGTCGGGGTCGGCGCCGGCGGGCAGCACGGGCGCGGTGCCGAGGGCCGAGACGACGGCCGGATCGTCCAAGGCCACGGGCGGGCCCACGTCGAGGACCGCGGGCGCGCCCGGCGGCAGCGTGGGTGGGGCCGCTTGGCGCACGAGGTCGACGCCGCTCAGCCCGAACAGGTCGGCGACGGCATGGCGCGCTGGAGGAATGGCCGCCACCGCCGCCACCAGCACCGCGACCACGGCGGCGACGGCGAGGAGCAGCCGGCGGCGAGCCGCCCGCGCCGCGGCGAGCGGGGTGCGGGTGGGCAGGGTGGCCACCGCCGCGGCCACCACCCGCTCGGCGCCGCTCACGTCCACGCCGGCGGCCAGGGCGGCCAGGGCCCGCTCGAGGGTGGCGTCGGAGGGCTCAGCCATCGTCGCTTCCCAACTGGTGGCGCAGCCGGGCCAGGGCCCGAGCGTGGCGTGACTTCACCGTGCCCACGGGGCAGCCGAGGGCCAGGGCGGTCTCCTGCTCGCTCAGGCCGCCGAAGTACCGGAAGGCGATGACCTGGCGCTCGTCGTCGCGCAGGCCGGCGATGGCGGCGAGCAGGTCGTCGGCGGCGAGGACGCCGAGGGCGCCGTCCTCGGCCGATCGGGCCGCCCGCTCGGTCGTGGCTCGGGCCCAGCGGGTCTCGAGGGTGCGACGGCGGTGGGCGGCGCGGCTGCTGTTCTTGGCCGCGTTGGCCACGATCCGCAACAGCCACGGGCGCAGCGGCCGCGCCGGATCGAAGCGGGCGAGGGCGGTGTAGGCGTGCACGACGCCCTCCTGCGTCGCCTCTTCGGCGTCGCCGACGGAGCCGGTGATGACGGAGGCCAGGCGGATGGCGGCGGCGGCGTGGGGGCGCACGAGCGCGGCGAAGGCGTCGCTGTCGCCCACTCGGGCGCGCTCGAGCAGGTCCGCGTCCTCCACGCCACCGCTACCTACACCGCTCGCCGCTCCGAGGTTCCCGGAACGCGACGCCGGCCCGCGGTGTAGGGATGGCGGACAGCGACCGAAGGGGGCCAGGTGAGGCTGCGCCGGTTGATCGCAGGGGTGGTGGCCGGGACAGGTGGGGTGCTGCTGGCGGCCACCGTGCTGGCGGCGGCCCCGGCAGCCGCCGGCGGGTGGGCGGTGACGACCCTCGATCCGCTGGGCACCGCCCCCGTGGCGGGGCGGCCGTTCACCGTCGGCTACACGATCCGCCAGCACGGCCAGACCCCGATCGCGGTGGACGACAGCGCCATCGTGGTGATCCCCGCCGACGGCGGCCCGCCACTGCGCTTCCCCGGTCATCCCGACGGCGTCGTGGGGCACCACGTCGCCGACGTCACCTTCCCCGCCGCCGGCAGCGTCCAGTGGCGGGTCGATCAGGGCGCCTTCGGCGCCCAGGACCTCGGCCCGATCACGGTCGGGACCGGTACGGCGCCGGACCTCGCCCGGAGCGGGGACGCCGGCACCACGTCGGCGGCCCGATGGGCGGCGCGCGGCGGCGCCCTCGCCCTCACCGTGGCGGCCGGTGCCGCCACCGTGGCCGCTTTGGTGGGCCGGCGGCGGGCCCGCCCGGCGCCCACGGCCCCGGCCGCCCCGGCGGCGTGAACGCGTGAACCGGTTGCGCCTGCCCCTCGCCCTCGCCGCCGCCACCGTCGTGTTCGGCCTGGCCACCGTGCTCACGTGGTCAGGGGGAGGGGCGGCGCAGTCGGTGGCGCCCGCGGCGGCCGGCACGTCCGACGGGGCCGCCCTGTTCCGCGCCAAGGGCTGCGCCACCTGCCATCGGGGGCCCGACAGCCAGCCCCCGTTCGACGTCGGCCCTGACCTGCGGGCGTTGACCGACGTGGCCGCCACCCGCGAGCTGGGCGTGAGCGCGCCCGACTACGTGCGCCGCTCCATCGCCGCGCCCGACGAGTTCACCGTGCCCGGCTTCGCCCGCGACGGGATGGGTTCGATGCCGACCCTGGCGGTCACCGCCGAGGAGGCCGACGCCCTCGTCGCCTACCTGCTCGCTCCGTCCGGGTAGCGGCGCCAAGGACGAGCCGGGATCCGGAAGCGCCCACATCC
>JBIOZN010000173.1:0-3016 GCA_044871175.1 Acidimicrobiales bacterium
CGAGCACAGCGCCCCGGCGGTGACCGGCACCCCCAGGGTGCCCAGCAGCCGGGCGGACTTGGCGAACGACATGCCCAGCACGTAATGCAGGAAATGGCCCAGCGCCTTGGCCCTGGGGCCCTGCCCCCGCCGCCCCCATCCAAGTACCAATTGCGTTCCAGGACGTATTATTCGTTCAGCGAAGTAGTTGAGATTCACTCGGTAGAGCAGACTAGTTGCACCGTTTATGCGACAGTCCCCGGGCCGGTCCTGTTCTTCCCTTTGGACTCGGGGAGACCGTTGCAGATCGGGGAGGTAGGCAGCGGCTCATGCTGCGGCGGGTTGGGGTTGGTGGTCGACGACGGGCCGTGGGGTGCCAGCGTTGGAGGTCGTCGGCGAGTTGATGGTTGAGGGCACGGCAGCGCACCTTGAAGCATGCGTTGGGCGCCAATGGGTGGCCAGCGCATCTGCTGCTTCTTGACCATCCGTCTGGCGATGACCGCGTTCACGGTCGCTTCGGCCGGGGGCGGACGAGATCGGGTCACCGTGGCGGTGGCGTTCGCCGTGGTTGGGGATGGCCCAGGCGTTCAGCTCGAGGTGGCGGTCGAACTCGTCGACGGAGCGGCCCATCTTGGCGTCGGGGGTGAAGGGTTCGAGGTCGAAGCGGATGTCATGGAGGCGTTGGCGGGCGCGGTGGACGTTGCGGTGCCACAGCAACCAGTCCACCTTTCACCGCTGTTGCGAGAGGGGGTGGACCGTCGGCGCGAGCGCACGCTCGCGTGCACCGTGATGTTTGGCTACGTTCTGTGTCGGATGGGGCATGGTGGACGCCTACGGCGGTGCTCGGGTTCGCGCCGGCTGACACGCTTACGTGGCCGGAGGCGACAGGAACGCGTTCAGACCGGTGCTTGGGGGGTCGGCAGCGAAGCGGGCCACCGCGTCGGCGACGTCGGTCAATTCGCCGAGGAAACTCTCGTGGGCGCCCGACGCGGGGTCCTCCACCGTCGCTTCGACGTACAGGACGGCGAAGCGGGCGGGCCGCCGGTCGGGTTTGGGTCGCAGCACACGACCCATGCGCTGGATCATTTGGCGTCGGGACCGGCTGGCGCCGACGATGATGGCCAGGTCGGCGGCGGGGATGTCGACGCCCTCGTCGAGCACTCGGGGTGCGCTGACCACCCGCACGGCACCGGACGCGAACCTGTGGAGGGTGTCGGCGCGCGCGTCGCCGGGAAGGTTCGAGTGGATCACCCCGGTGGGAATCCTGACGTCGGCTAGCCGGATGGCGGCGCCCTCGCTGGCGGCGATGCTCTGGGTGAACACGATCGTGCGGTCCGCTTGTCGGATGGCGGGTGCCAGGGCGTCGAGCGCGTTGTGTTTGCCTGAGGCCTCGGCCAGCAGCCGCCGCCGCTGGGTGACCGCCCGTCGGTACTGGCGGGCCAGGCGCGCCGGCTCGTCGTCGCAGGCGTTGTCGGCCAGCGTGTTGACCTCCCGTATGAACGCCGGGTAGGGATCGCGCGGGACTCCGTGGCGCTCGACCAACCGGGCCGCGGCCCGGTTGATCGTCTCGGTCGCCTCGTTGTACCCGGCCCGCTCGTGCGACTCGAACCGCACGCCCACCAGTGCCACCACGACATGGGCGGCCACGCCGTCGGCGATGGCCCGGCGGTAGCCCAACTGGTAGCAGCGGCCACCAAAGTAGGGGTCGAGCCAGCGCACATGACCGTCGTCGTCGCGGGCGTAGGTGGCGCTCAGCCCCAGCCGGCGATCGAAGCGGAGGTCGAGCGCGAGGCGGTTGAAGACCGACCCGTAGCGATGGCATTCGTCGGCCACGAGCAGGCCGTGGGGCCGGATGGGGCGGGCGTTGCCCGACCGAAGCGAGTTGACAATGGCCACGACCACGTCGTGGGTGGTGAGCGAGCCGGCACCGCCATCACCGAGCTTCCCGATCAGGGTGCCCGGGGCCAGCCGCTCGCGCAGCACGCCGATCCATTGCTGCTGCAGTTCCCGGGTGGGCACCAGCACGAGGGCCTGTCCGCGGCCCCGGAGCTGGTCGATCACCGCCGCCACCCCGATCATGGTCTTGCCCGTGCCGGTGACGGCCTCCACCACCCCGCGTCGGCCCCGCTGCTCCCAGGCGGCGAGCGCCTCGATCTGCCAGGCGAACAGCGATAGGGACTGGGTCGCCCGTCCCGCACCGGGCGGCACACCGACCCGGCGTGCGGTCGCTACACGGGCGGCGGTCGCCACCGCTGGGCTCGCCGCGTCGGCACTCGGCGCTACCACGACCGGGCGGGCCGGTCCGGGACCGGGGCTGGCGGCGAGCGAGGAGCGGGCGGACTGGGCGCGGGGCGCCACCGGTATGGAGCCGGGCGGGCGGGTCGCGGGTTCGGCCGCCAAGGAGCGAGCCACCGTGGCGTCGGGCGTGGCCGCCGACGAGCGTCGCGACTGGGGCCCGCCACTGGCGGCCGCGGGCGAGCCTGCGGCGCCGGGAGGGTGGCCGACCGGCGTCGGCGGCGGGCCGGGATCGGCGCCGGCGAGCGACCAGCGGGCGCGGGTCGGGTCGCAGCGGAACCGACCGTGGGCGGCATGGAGGTAGCGATGCACCGTCTCCTCATCGACGTCGTGGCCCGCGCCGCCCAGGGCGACGCTCAGTTCGGCGGCGCTGGCCCCGGGGCGCTCAGCGAGGGCCGCGGCCAGCGCGTCAACCAGCACGCCCGCCGCCGTCGGACTCGCCCGGGCGCTCGAGGTCGGCGTCCTCGGTGAAGTCGACGGTGAGGGCGGTGGCGGCGGTGTCAGGGGTGTAGGTGGGGTCGAGGCGGCGCAGGTCCCACTCGCTGATCCAGGCCCGCACGTACTGCCGCATGCGGTTGGACGGGAGCCGTTCGATTCCGGCGACGTCGGGCGGGTCCCAGCCGTAGGCCTCGGCGTGGATTTGCCTGAGCTTGGCGTAGGTGCGGTCGAGCTCGTCACGGTCGGGTGGCTGGAGACGGATCTGGTCCCGTTCGATCACCCGCATCCCGGCTTCGGCCAGACC
>JBIOZN010000174.1:0-2307 GCA_044871175.1 Acidimicrobiales bacterium
CACGGCCGCGCAGCGGGCCGGATGGGCGCTCGAGCTCGAACGGGCGGCCCTGGCCGCCGACCCTCGGGTGATGGGAGTGCGCACGGCCGCGGTGCGCGACGGGGCCCGGGCATGGGCCCTCGCCTCCACCACCGGGATCCGCGTGTCGTCGTCGTCCACCACGGGTTCGGCCGCGGTCACCGCCCTGGCGCGGGAGGGCGAGGACACCGAGGTGGGCACGGGCTCGGCCGTCGCCCGCCACCCTGGCGCCCTCGACCTCGCGAACGTGGCGGCGGAGGCGGCCGACCGGGCCACCGTCCTGCTGGGCGCCCGGCCCGTCCCCACCCGGCGCTGCGCGGTGGTGCTCGACCCGCGGGTCACGGTCTCGGTGCTCGGGCTGGCCGCCGGCATGCTGGCCGGTGACCGGGTGCTGAAGGGGCGTACGCCCTTTGCCGACCGGCTGGGTTCGGCCGTGGCCGCGCCTGCGCTCACGCTGGTGGACGACGGCACCAACCTCGACAGCACCGCCGCCGCCCCCTACGACGACGAGGGCCTGGCTACCCGGTGCACCACCCTCGTCCAAGGCGGCGTCCTGGCCCACTTCCTGCACAACACCTACACCGCCCGCCGGGCCGCCGAGGTGTCGACGGCGTCGGCGCTGCGGGGCTTCGGGTCGGCACCCGGCGTCGGGGCTCTGGCCCTGGCGCCCGTCCCCGGCCGGTCGGACCCCGACGAGCTGTTGGCCGAGGTCGGCGACGGCCTCCTCGTGCTCGGGGTCAGCGGGCTGCACTCGGGCGTGAACCCGGTGTCGGGCGACTTCTCGGTGGGCGCCGAAGGCGTGCGCATCTCGGGCGGCGAGCGGGCCGCACCGGTACGGGGCGTCACCCTCGCCTCCACCATCCCGCGCCTGCTGCTCGACATCGTGGCCGTCGGATCCGACCTCACCTGGCTGCCGGGCGGCGACGCCGGCGCCAGCCTCCTCCTCGCCGACGTCACGCTCTCCGGCCGCTGACCTCGCCCCGCCGCCGCCGCCTTCGGGAGCGTTGGGTCAGTTTTCGCGCGAATGCGACGCGAAAGTGACCCAACGCCCGCCGGCTCCTACGCTCCGGCGCCGTGCCGTCTCCCCCGGCCACCGCCGCCGTCGCCCGCCACCCCCACCTGGCGTCGGCCCTGCCCGACGGCTGGGTGCGGGTCGACTGCCACATGCACACGATGTGGTCGGGCGACTCCACGTCCACGCCCGACGAGCTCGAGGCCGCCGTGGTGGCCGCCGGCCTCGACGTCGTGTGCATCACCGACCACAACGAGATCCGGGGCGCCGAGGCGTTGCGGGACCGGCTGCCGTGCCGCGTCGTGGTGGGCGAGGAAGTGAAGACCCACGCCGGCGAGCTCATCGGGCTGTTCCTCATCGAGCGGGTGCCCGCCGGCCTGCCCGCCGCCGAGGTGGCCGCGCGCATCCGGGCCCAGGGCGGCGTCGTGTATGTGCCCCACCCATTCGACCCGATGCGCCGCAACCTGGCCGAACCGGTGCTCGACGAACTGGTGGCCGCCGGGCTGGTGGACGCCATCGAGGTCATCAACGCCAAGACCTCGCTGCCCAGCCTGAACGCGCGGGCGGCGGCCTACGGCGCCCAGCACGGCCTGGCCGCCGGCGCCGGCAGCGACGCCCATGTACCCGAGGCCCTCGGCGCCGCCTACCTCGAGATGCCCGACTTCACCACGGCCGCCGAGTTCCTGGCCGCCCTGGCCGCCGGTGCGCCGGTGGGCCACCACAGCGATCCCGCCCGGCCCTGGCGCCCGCGCATCGTGCCCAGCACCCGCTGATCCCGTGCCCCTGCTGCACGCCTTCGTGCTGGGCCTCACCCAGGGACTGTCGGAGTTCCTGCCCATCTCGTCGTCGGGGCACCTCATCCTCGTGCCTTGGTTCTTCGGGTGGCACGACTTCGACGACAACAGCGTCCAGAAGGCCTTCGACGTCGCCCTCCACATCGGGACTCTCGTGGCCGTCGTCGCCTACTTCCGCCACGACCTCGTCGTGTACCTGCGCGACGGGATCGCGGCGGCGCTGCACCCCCGCCGCCGCGCCACTGCGGAGGGGCGCCTGGCCTGGTTGCTGGTGCTGTCGTCCATCCCCGCCGCCCTGGTGGGCGCGGCGTTCGAGAACTTCATCGACAACGAGCTCGGCCGCATCGGGCTCATCGCGGTGATGCTCATCGTGTTCGGCCTCCTGCTCGCCTGGGCCGACCGCCAGCCGGGCAAGCGGGGCATCCACGACTACCACCTTCGTGATGCCCTGGTCATCGGCTCGGGCCAGGTGCTGGCGCTCAG
>JBIOZN010000175.1:0-8059 GCA_044871175.1 Acidimicrobiales bacterium
GCTCGCTCGGCGGGCTGCCTTCTCACGCTGACTGGGTGAACGACGTCCAGGCCCTCACCGGTGGCCGGTGGGTGATGACGGCGGGCGGCGACGGGCGGATCTTCGTCTGGTCGAGCTATGAGACCAACCGGCCCACCATCGAGCTCGCCGGCCACCGTGGTGCCGTGCTGCGGTCGGTCTTCCTGGCCGGCGGCACCGAAGTGCTGTCCATGGGGATCGACGGCACCGTCCGGCTCTGGCACCTGCCCACCGTCGAACGCTACGACGAGCACGGCGACTGGGTGCTGGGGCTCGATGTGAGTGGCGACGGTCGCTACTTGGCCACCGCCAGTCGGGACGGCAACGCCGTCGTCCTGGCCGCCGACGACCTCACGCGCGTGGACTTCGTCCCTGCCCTCGGGGTGCTGACCGACGTCCGGTTCGATCCGACCGAGGCCCACCGTCTCTTCACGCTCTCCGACTTCGCCACCGCGCCTGAACAGTGGCAGTGGAAGGACGACGCCACCTACCAGAAAGGGCCGGACTTCGAGCCGATCCCCGACGCGACGGCCCGCTGGTTGACGGGTTTCGACATCAGCGCCGACGGCTCGACGGTGGTCGGTGGCGACAGCTCGGGGCGTCTCCACCTCTGGGACACCACGACGGGGAAGCTGCGGCCCATCGAGCTGACCGCGCCAGGGGGGGCCGTCACCAGTGTCGCCTTCGACCCCTCCCGCCCGTCCGGCCCGTCCGGTCAGCGGCTGGCGGCGGCCAACGCCGAGGGCGTGCGGGTGTGGGCGCTCGACGACCCGGCTGGCGCGCCCGTGTTCCTGAAGGCCCCGAACGCGTTCGACGTCACCTTCGACCCCGGGGGCCGCCTTCTCGCCGTCACCACTGGGGGCGGGGACTTCGAGCTCTGGACGGCCGATGGCCGGCGCATCGACGAGACGCGGCCGGCCAAGGCCACGCGTCTCGGGCGGGCGGCCTTCAGCGACGACGGACGCCTCGTCGCGGTGGGAACGGCGGAAGGCTGGGTCGAGGTACGTGACGCCGACACGGGACGAACGGTGATGCTGTCGCGCGTCCACGGCGACTCGGTGAACTCCGTGCGGTTCGCCCCGGGCGACAACGGCCACGTCCTGTCTGCCAGCGACGACACCACCGTGGCCCGGTCGGAGTGCGGCGCGTGCGTCGATCGCGATGCCGTCCTGGACGACGCCCGCGCGTGGGTGCGATCGGCGGGTGACGCACGCCACATGGGTGAGGCGCGATGAGTTGGGGCCGCTGGCGGTTGTCTAACCCCGTCGAGCCGCTCCCCCCCGCCAGGAGGACCTGATGGTCAAACGCATCGCGCGCGTCTGTTATCACCGCCGCGGCTGGGTCGTGCTGGCGTGGATCGCCGGCCTGATCGTGCTCGGCGCCGCCACCAGCGCCATCGGGTCGGGCTACCGCTCCGACTTCAAGCTGCCCGACGTCGAGAGCAAGCGGGGCTTCGACGTCCTCGACGCGCGCTTCGGCGGCCAGGGCGCGGGCCAGACCGGCACCCTCGTGTTCGCGGCCGACCAGGGCGTGGAGGACCCGCCCATCCGGGCCGCCATCGAGGCGTTCCTCGTCCAGGTGGCGACCGTTCCGGGCGTCCAGTCCCTCGTCAGCCCGTTCTCCGAGGACGGGAGCGACCAGATCGCCGGCACCGGCGACCAGGCGGGCCGCATCGCCTATGCCTCCTTCGAGGCACCGGGGGACGCCGACTTCGAGGCGACGGCCGACATCGGCCGCCAGATCCGCGACCTCATCCCCACGGTCCCCGGCCTGCGGGTCGAGCTCGGAGGCGGCGCCTTCGCCGACTTCTCCGTGCCCTCGTCGGAGGCGCTGGGCCTCGGGTTCGCCATCATCATCCTGATCCTGGCCTTCGGGTCGGTGCTGGCCATGGGCCTGCCCATCGGCGTGGCCCTGGCCGGGATCGCGTCGGGCACGCTCATCGCCGGCCTGCTGTCGCAGGTCATCACCATGCCCGACTTCGCGTCCACCATCGGCGTGATGATCGGCCTGGGCGTGGGCATCGACTACGCCCTGTTCATCGTCACCCGCTTCCGGGAAAACCTGCACCGGGGCCACGGGATCGAGGCCTCCACCCTCATCGCCCTGGACACGGCCGGACGGGCCGTCCTGTTCGCCGGTACCACGGTGGTGATCTCGCTCCTGGGCATGCTCATCATGCAGCTGGGCTTCGTGTCCGGCCTGGCCGTCGGTGCCGCCGTGGTCGTCGCCATGACCATGGTGGCGTCGCTCACCCTGCTGCCGGCGCTGCTCGGCTTCGCGGGCAGCCGGGTGGAGGTCACCCGCTGGCGGGGCCTCGTGGTCGCGGGTCTCGTGGCCCTGGCCCTCATCGGCGCCGGCCTGGGCGTGCCCTTGGGCGCCGTGACCCTGCCCCTCGCCGCCGTGGTGCTGCTCGTGAGCCTGTTCGCCGCGCCGCTGCGGCGTCGTGTCCTCGAGCGCCCGCCCAAGCCGTTGCAGGAAACCATGGCCTACCGCTGGAGCCGGGTCATCCAGCGTCACCCGTGGCGCGCCGTGCTGGGAGGTGCCGCCCTGCTGGTCGTGCTCGCTCTGCCCGTGCTCGGGCTCCAGCTCGGGTTCTCCGACGAGGGCAACTACCCGGCCGACACCACCACCCGCCAGGCCTACGACCTGCTGTCGGAGGGCTTCGGGCCCGGGTTCAACGGCCCGCTCCTGGTCGCCAGCGACGTCCCCGCCGGCACCGACCCCGCCGTACTGCAGGGGGTGAGTGACGCCCTGGCCGCCGACCCCGGCGTCGCCCGCGTCAGCCCGGCCAACACCAACGACGCCGGTGACGCCGTGCTGTGGCAGGTCGTCCCCACCACGGCCCCGCAGGACGAGGCCACCACCTCGCTGGTCAATCGGCTGCGCGACGACGTGCTCCCGGCCGCCACCTCGGGCACCGGCCTCGACCCCGCCGTCACCGGCAGCGTGGCCGTCAACGTCGACTTCACCGACTACCTGTCGGCTCGGCTGCCGTGGTTCTTCGCCGCCGTTCTCGGCCTGTCGTTCCTGCTGCTCATGACGGTGTTCCGGTCGGTGCTGGTGCCGCTCAAGGCGGTGGTGATGAACCTGCTGTCGATCAGCGCGGCCTACGGGATCGTGATCGCGGTGTTCCAGTGGGGTTGGGGCGGTGGCCTGCTCGGGATCGAAGGGGCGCCCATCGAGCCGTTCGTGCCCATGATGCTGTTCGCCATCGTGTTCGGGCTGTCGATGGACTACGAGGTGTTCCTGCTGTCCCGGATCCGTGAGGAGTGGACCCGCACCGGCGACAGCCGCACGTCGGTGGCCGACGGGCTGGCGGCCACGGCCCGGGTCATCACCGCCGCCGCCGCCATCATGGTGCTCGTCTTCGGGAGCTTCCTCGGCGAGTCCGACCGCGTCGTCAAGCTGTTCGGGCTCGGGCTGGCCATGGCGGTGCTGATCGACGCCACCGTCGTGCGCATGCTGCTCGTGCCCGCCACCATGGAACTGCTGGGCGACCGCAACTGGTGGCTGCCGCGCTGGCTCGGCCGGGTGCTCCCCAAGGTCCACATCGAGGCGCCCTCGGTCGACCTCGACGCCGAACTGGCCGAGCTCGACCAGCGCGAGCGCGAACGCTCCGGCGTCACCGGCTCCTGATCTGCGAGCGACGGGCCCGGTCTACAGGGAGGGCTCGAGGCGGCGCGCCGGCAGGGGCCGGCCGAGGTAGAAGCCCTGGCCGGCGGCGGCGCCGAACGCGGTGACGAGCTCGGCCTGGCCCTCGGTCTCGATCCCTTCCACCATCACCTCGAGGTCGAGGGCCAGGCCGACGGCCACCACCGAGGCCAGCAGCGCCTGGGCCGACTCGTTGGCCTCGAGCCCCGTGAGGAAGGACCGGTCGATCTTCAGCGCGTCGACCGGCAGCCAGCGGAGGTAGCCGAGCGAGGAGTAGCCGACGCCGAAGTCGTCGATGGCTACCCGCATGCCCAGCGCACGGGCGTCGGTGAGCGTGCCGAGGGTGCGGGGGTCGTTGTGGACGAGCACGCGCTCGGTGATCTCCAGTGTGATCCGCCCGGGCGCCCACCCCGCGTCGTGGGCCAGGCCGACCAGGGTGGAGACGAAGTCGGGGTCGCGCAGCTCCGAGCCGGAGATGTTGACGTAGAGGCGCAGCGTCCCGCCGACGGCGTCGCGCCACGCGGCCGCCTCGTGCAAGGCCCGCCGGCGCACCTCCCGGCCGAGGTCGACGGCCAACCCCGTCTCCTCGGCCAGGGCGATGAACTCCTCGACCGGGATCACCTCACCGCCCGGACGGTGCCAGCGGGCCAGTGCTTCGACGGCGATCCACCGCCGCGTCGTGAGATCGAGGATGGGTTGGAAGACGACCTCGATCTCGTGGTCCTCGATCGCCTGCTGGAGGTCGCGGTGGATGCGCCCGCCGTGGAACTCGGCCACGTCGACCGGGCCGTCGAACCACGCCACCCCGCCCTTGCCCTTGGCCTTGGCGGCGTACATGGCCGCGTCGGCCTTGCGCAACAGGTCGTGGCCGGGCGTCGTGTCGGCCTCGTCCGGCGTCGTCTCGGCCTCGCCGGGGGTCGTGGCGGCATCGCCCGGCGGCGGGTTGGCGCGCGCCGCTGGCCCCACCGCCGCCGTCGCCACCCCCACGCTGGCGCGCACGTGCACGGCGGTGTGCTCCACCGCGATGGGCGTGCGGAGCAGGCGGAGCACGCGCTCGACCACCCAGTCCGCGTCGGCCGGCGTCGACAGGCCCCGCAGCAACAGGGCGAACTCGTCACCGCCGAGGCGGGCGACGGTGTCGCTGGGGCGCACGGCCGAGCGCAGGCGGTCGGCCACCTGCTGCAGGAACACGTCGCCTTGGCGGTGGCCGAAGGTGTCGTTGACCCCCTTGAAGTCGTCGAGATCGACGAACAGCAGGGCGACCAGGCCGTCCTCGCCGTCGCGACCGGTGGCTAGGGCGTCCAACTGTTGTTCGAACAGCGTCCGGTTGGCCAGGCCGGTGAGGGGATCGTGGAGCATCTGGTGGGTCAGCTCCTGTTGGGCCGACTGGAGCTCCGAGACGGCCTGCTCGAGGCGCGCCGCCTCCAGCTCGGTGCTCGTCTGCGTGGCCAGCGCTCCGAGCAGACGAGCCTGACGGCGGGAGAAGCGGGCGACGGCGGGGAGGCTCCCGCTCACCACCAGGACGCCCTTCACGCCGCCGTGCACCTCGATGGCGGCCACCATGGCGTCGTCGACGCCGCGCTCGTCGAGCATCGCAACGTGCTCGGGGTGCTGGCGGTCGCGCTCGATGATCATCGGCCGATCCCGGCCGTCCATGGCCTCGAGCAGGCGGGCGACGGCGGGTGAGGGCCCTTGGTCGGCCTGCCGGTCGCCCTCGACGGCGTGGGAGCGGTAGGTGCGCCCGTTGGCCAGGATGAGCTCGGCGGCGACCGACGACAGCGTGGCCCGCACGTCGGCCAGCAAGGCCAGGATGGTGCGGCCCCGATCGGCGGCCTCGTGCAGCTGCCGGGAGCAGCGGTACAGGAACTCGAGGCCCTCGTGCGCCTGGCGCTGGGCGGTGTAGGCGAGGTAGGCGCCCCACACCGTCACCGCAGGAATGACGAGCAGCACGATCGAGCGGCGGTCGGCGTCGAGCAGCGTGGCCACCGCGAGCCCGAGGCAGGTGTTGGTGGCCGTGACGATCAGGGCGGGCGCCAGCGTCTGGCGCAAGGGGCCGAGGCCGAGCTGGCGTTGGGTGAGCGAGATGACGACGGCGACGAGGGCTGAGCTCACCGCCGAAGTGACGAGCAGGGCCACGAGCATGGCCAGCCACAGCCGCGGCCCGAGGGAGGTGTTCGAACCGCGCAGGGCCTGGAAGAGGACGACGCCGAGCATCGTGTCCAGGGCGGCGGTCGCGGTGTTGAACGCCTGCTTGATGACCGCCTGGCGCCGCCACACCGCCCGGGCGACCCCGCCGCCCAGGAGGTGCGCGGCCAGCAGCGACCCCGGCGACGCCGTGAGCAGGCCCACGGCCAGAGCCGTCTCGGTGAAGGTGAACGTGTGCGTCTGGCCCGAGAAGTGAAGGTGGACCGCCGCCACCTCACACGCGGCGAAGGCCAGGACCAGGACCCACCACGGCAGCCCGTCGAGCAGGGGGCCTGACCACGTGAGGCCGGCCACGATCCCCAGACCCCCGGCGGCGAGGGCGATGACGGCGCTCAGCCACCAGATGCGGCGCGCCACGGCCCGGTCCTGCTGGCGGCGGGGGTGCGGGGACGGAGCCGACACGTCCCCTACCTCGGGCTAATCCCAGACGACCGTCGACCACCGGTTGCCGGCGGACGTGCCGCCGCCCCAGCCGGCGGCCGGCCAGGCCTCCCCCGACCACCGGTTGCCCGACCACCGGATGCCCGGCCAGGCGACGGTGGACCAGCTCGCGCCGGACCAGCGGTTGGCCACCCAGGCGACGTCGGCCCACTCGTGCCCGTGCCAGTCATCGCCCGACCACACGTTGGTGTTCCACTGCCCGCCCCACCACGCTGCCCCCGACCCTGCGGCCGCCGCCCAGCGTGGCGCGTCCCAGGGCGCGCCGAAGATGTCGACGTCCCCGACCAGCGCCGCCGTCCCGTCATCGAGGTGATCGCCGCCGCGGGCCGCCTCGAGCGAGCCGAGGCCGCTGCCACGCGGCCAAGTCTGCACCACCTCGGGCGTCGCAGCACTATGCGCGCGAGCGAGATCGAGCATTCCCGCGCCCTGCGCGCCGGGGTCGGCACCGGGAAGTGGTTGGGCCGTCGCCGTCAGTAGTGCCTTGACCTGGTCGGGCCGGATCGAAGGCCGCTGCTGGATCACCAACGCCGCCGCGCCCGACACGACGGCGGCCGCTTGCGATGTCCCACTGCCCCGGAACAGGCGCGTGCCGACACGCGCCGCGGGGTGGGCCACGTCGATGCTCGACCCGGGGGAGCGCAGGCTGACGACCGACGTGGCCGGCGCCACGAGATCGGCGTGGCGCTGGTCGGTCCCGCGGCTGGAGAAGTCGGCGACCACGTCATCGGCGACGCCCGGCGTGCCCCGCGTGTCGCCCCCGCCGACGGCGATGACGTACGGATCGGTCGCAGGGTCGTTGAGCCGGCTCGCGGCCGGGCCCCCGTTCCCGGCGGCCACCACCACGACGATGCCCTGGTGCCAGGCCTGCTCGACGGCGTAGGCCAACGGGTCGACCAGCGGGTCCTGGGCGCTGGCAGTGCCGAAGGACAGGTTGAGGACCCGGATGTCGAGGCCGCCGGACGTGCGGTGCTGCACGACCCAGTCGATGCCGGCCAGGACCTGCGACACGTCGGTGGCGCCGGTGGCGTCGGCCACCTTCACGCTGACGATGCGAGCCCCCGGCGCCAGGCCCAGGGCGCCCCGGCCGTCACCCGGGCCGGAGCTCGACGCCTGGTCGACGCCGCTGATGATGCCGGCCATGTGGGTGCCGTGGCCGAAGGTGTCGAGGTGGGCGAGCTTGTCGGCCTGGGACTCGAACGACAGGTCGGGCCCGTTCACCACCTTGTCCGGGTCGGCGAGGCCGGGCACGGGCACGACGCCGGAGTCGAGCAGCGCCACGTCCACGCCGCGCCCGTCGATGCCGTCGTGCCAGTAGGCGGCCGCGCCGGTCAACTCGCCGGGAGTGACGAAGGCCGGGGTGGAGTCGCCTTCCTGCTTGTCGGGCTTGACCTGCTTGTCGGGCTTGTCGGGCTTGTCGGGCGTGTCGGGCGTGTCGGGCGTGTCGGGCGTGTCGGGCGTGTCGGCGCCGGCCAGGCGGACGGGACGGTCGGCGGTGACGCTGACGACTCGCGGGCTGGCCGCCAGCGCGCCGACGGCTGCCGGGGGCACGCGGGCGACGAAGCCGTCGATCAGGGCGAGCGGCCGGGTGACCCGCCCTCCGAGGGTGTGCACCAGCCGCTCGGGGCCGTCGCCCGCGCCCGGCACGGCGCGCACGATGACCGAGATCGAGGGGGCGGGGGCAGTCGAGGCCGCGGCGAGGAGGGTCGGGGCGGCGCCGGGGGGCGCAGCGCCGCCCACAACCGCA
>JBIOZN010000176.1:0-2737 GCA_044871175.1 Acidimicrobiales bacterium
GCACGCCTGAGAGGCTGCGCCTATTGGCGCAACCTCTCAGGCAGCCGTTTGCACCGTAGAGGTGCAGATTCCTGACTGAAGCGGTCAGGGGCGGGCGGCGGCGGGCGCCACGCCGGCCGGCGCGACCCGGCGGCGGCGGTGGCCCGGGTAGGCCACGGCCATGACGGCGGCGGCGCCGGCCGCCCCGGCGGTGCCGAACCACCACGTCCGGGCGTAGTGCCCCACCGCGTCGGCCCCCGGCGTGCCGAGCAGCGCGACCGAGATGGCGATGCCCACGGCCGTCGCCAACTGGAAGATCGTGCTGCGGGCGGCGCCCGCCATCGAGTAGAAGCGCGGCGGGATGTCGCTCATGATCGCCCCGGTGAGCGTGGCGAACCCGGTGGTGGCGCCCAGCCCCAGCAGCAGCATCCCGGGCAGCATCGTGCCCACGTAGTCGGGCTCGGGCCCGACGGCCAGCGCGAACCACGCCGTGCCGACCGCCCCCGTCAGCGTGCCCGCCACCACCAGCCCCCGGTGCCCGATCCGGTCGGCCAGCCTCCCCGCGAACGGCGACAGCAGCCCCGAGATGGCGGGGGAGGGGGCCAGGGCGAATCCGGCCGCCAGCGGGGACCATCCCCAGATCGTCTGGAGGAACGACGGCATGAGCACGAGCCAGCCGAAGAAGCTGCCGACGAACAGGGCCTGGGCCGCCACGGCCACCGAGAAGGAGCGGGTGCCGAACAGGTCGAGGTCGAGCAGGGGGCGGGGATGGCGGGCCGAGCGGACGACGAACACAGGCACGAGCACGCCGGCGACCACGAAGCACCCCAGGACGCGCGGGTCGGTCCACCCCCACGGCCCGCCCTGCACGACGCCGAGCACGAAGAAGCCGACGGCCAGCGCGCCGAGCGGCACAGCGACGGGTCGAACCGCTCGTCGGGATGCTCTCCCCACGACTCCCGCAGCACGCGCATGCCGGCCACCAGGGCGGCGAGGACGAAGGGCACGTTGACGAAGAACACCGCTCGCCACCCGGTGGCCTCCACCAACAGGGCGCCCAGGGTGGGGCCCAGGGCGCCGCCCAGGCCGGCGATGCCGCCCCAGAAGCCGATCGCCATGGACCGGCGGGTGATCGGGAACTCGGGCAGCAAGAGGGCCAGCGACGACGGGTAGATGAGGGCACTCCCGACGGCCTGCAGCGCGCGGGCGGCGATGAGCACGGCGATCGAGGGGGCCAGCCCGGCGACCGTCGAGGCCACCAGGAACAGCACGAGGGCCAGGAGGAAGCTGCGCTTGTGCCCCCACCGGTCGCCCAGCTTCCCGGCCAGCAGGAGCAGCGCGGCGAAGGTGACGTTGTAGGCGGTGAAGACCCACGACAGCGTCGCCGACGATGCGCCGGCGAAGTCGGCGGCGATGTCGGGCAGCGCCACGCTCACGATGGTCACGTCCATCGACACGAGGAACAGCGAGATGGACGTGATGAACAGCGTCTGCCACGCCCGACGCGTGATCACGTCGGCGGCGGCGTCGGAGGCGGTGCTGGGGGCGCTCACGCTCGGGCCGACGGTACCGCCGGCGTCCCTCGGGGCACCAAGTCGCCTCCCGCCCGGAGCGGGTGCCAACATCGGCGCGTGGGTTCGACGGATCCGCTGCTGATCGCCGCCCGGTTGTTCGCCGCCATCGAAGCGGGCGACGTCGACACCGTCGGCCAGCTCTACGCCCCCGAGGCGCGCATCTGGCACAACCACGACGGCGCCACCCAGACCGTCGAGGAGAACCTGCGGGTCCTCGCGTGGTTGGGGCGCCACCTGCCCGGCCTGCGGTACGACGAGGTTCGCCGCGCGGCCACGGTCGACGGCTTCGTGCAACAGCACGTGCTGCGGGCGCGCTCGCCCGGGGGCGTCGAGGTGGAGGTGCCGGCGTGCATCGTGGCGACGTGTGCCGACGGCCGCATCACGCGGCTCGACGAGTACCTCGACTCGGTGCACGTCGCCCGGTTGCGCGCCGCCGTGGCGCGCTGATCGCGGTCACGGCCCGCCCCGCCAGTGGTCGATCCGGCGGTGGTCGGGCTGGAAGCCGTGGGCGATGCCCCAGAGCACGGCCTGGGTGCGGCTGGCCACGCCGATCTTGCGGTAGATCGAGCGGATGTAGGACTTCACCGAGTTCTTGCTGAGGAACGTCAGAGCGGCCACGTCGGCGTTGCTCCTGCCCTGGGTGATGAGGGCCAGGATCTCGGATTCCCGCTCGGTGAGGCCCTCGCTGCGGCCCGGCCAGTCCAGCCCGCTGGCGGCCCGCGCCACCCGGGGCGGAGGCGGGCTGACCACCGTCTCGCCCCCGTGGATCGCCTCCAGCGCCTCGACCAGCTCCTTGGCGGAAAGCGTCTTGGACAGGTAGCCGCTGGCGCCCTTGCGCAAAGCGGTGGCGATCAGGTCGTCGTGGAAGTTCCACGTGTACACGACGACCCGCCGGGCGTGGGGGCTGGTGGCCAGCACGTCGATCTCGCCCTGGTCGGCCTCCGGTTGGGCGAAGGAGTCGTACAGGGCGATGTCGACCACGTCCTGCAGCGGCTCGGTGGCGTCGATCTCGGCGACGACGACGCGGTCGCGGTAGGCGTCGAACATGTGCGCCAGGCCGGTGAGCACGATCTCGTAGTCGTCCACCAGCGCGAGCGTGATGGGGCCGTCGCGGCGCGCCCGAGACATAGCGGGCCGGGACTGTAGAGCACCCCTAGGGGTGTAGCGCCGCCCCCCTAGGGGTG
>JBIOZN010000177.1:0-3141 GCA_044871175.1 Acidimicrobiales bacterium
TGGACGAACTCCACGAGGGCTCGCCCCGCCAGCGCCCGGCGCAGGCGCGCGACCAGGTGGGGAGGGTGGGCCGATGTCGTGGCCCGGTCGGCCGCGCAGAGCAGGGCCGCGGGCCGGCCCGACGCCAGCGCCAGGGCCACGCCGCGACGGGCGAGGGCGGCGCCGTGGGCGGCGGCCTGCACCCGCAGCTCGGTGGCCCCCAACCAGCGCCGGTGCTCGTCGACGGCCCGGAGGCCGGCGGCGACGGCCCGGCCGGCGGCGCCACTCCGCCCTCGCGCCGCCGCCAGCTCGGCGTCGGCGCGCCAGGCCCGGGCCTGCACGAGGGCGGGGGCGGGGCGGCGGTGGCGTCGCAAGGTGGCGACGTGGTGCTCGGCCACATCGAGCTGGCCCAGTGAGAGGGCCACCAGCGCGGTGTCGAAATGGGCCTCGAGGGCGAGCGGCACGAGCCCGGCGGCGGCCAGGGCGTCGGCGCTCGCCGCCAGCCGCGCCAGGAACGCGGCGTCCGGGGCGCCGGTGGCCAGGCGGGCCTGCATGGCGATCCGCTCGGCCACGAGCATCCGGGGCGTGCTGCCCACTCGACGCCAGAGCCGGGCGGCGCGGTTGGCGGCCGTGCGGGCCGCGGCCGATTCACCTCCGGCCAGATAAGCACGGGCGACGAACAGCAAGGAGTCCGCCTGCAGGTCAAGCGAGCCCAGCGCGGGCACCTCGGCTTCGAGCTCATGGGCGACGGCCACCGCCTCGGGCACCAGGTTGGCATCGAGCAGCGCGATCACGGTGGCCCGCAGCACCGGCGCCGCCGTCGCCCCCGCCGCGAGGAGGCGGCAACGGGCGTCCTCGAGATGCTCCAGCGCCTCGGTGAGCCGTCCCTGCTGCAGCGCCACGACGGCCAGGTCCTGCACGGCCAAGGCCTCGGAGTGGGTCAGGCCCAGGTGCTGATAGGCCTCCCGCGCCGCCCGCAGGTCACGAGCGGCCCCCCTGAGGTCGCCCAGGTCGAGGCGCATGCATCCGAGGTTGAGCAGCAGGTCGGCCCGCTGGTCGTCGGCCAGCGCCGCGGTGAGGGCACGCTCGGCGCCCTTCACCGCCTGGGCGACGTTGCCGTGCCGCCACTGCAAGCTGACCCGTTGGATCACCGCGTCGGCGCGTAGGTCGCGATGCCGGGCCGCCCGCGCCTCGGCCTCATCCAGGGCGCGGAAGGCAGCGTCGGCCTCGCCCAGCAGGAAGCTCACCGCTGCGCCGGTGATCTGCGCCTGCACGGCTCGCCGCTCGAGCCCCACGCGCCGGGCCAGACGCTCGCCGGCCCGCAGGTCCCGGCGGGCGCCGCGAAGGTCGCCCTGCTCGAGCCGGGCCAGGGCGCGCGCCCGCCGAGCGACGACCGTGGCTTCGTCGGCGCCCGGGCGTGACGGGGCCAACAGGACGTCCGCCGCCGCCGCCGCCTCGGAGGGGTTGACGGCAACGTGGGCCAGGGCCGCCTCGGCGGCGGCGAGTCGCGCGTCTCGGGCCGCCAGGGCCATCGGTCCGCATGGTAGAAGGGCAGGCCAATCGGAGAGGAGGCGGATATGCCGCGGGACACATACCAGGAGGACCCCCGTCGAGAGGCCAGCGTGAAGGTGCGCGAGCGGGAGGTGGGTCGTCTCCTCAGCGTCGGTCTGCTTCCGCACGGGCGGCGGGGCGCCGACCAGGGTGCGACGCGGCTGCCGGCCTTCGTCGGGGGCGACGTCCGCACCGGGTTTCTCGCCTTGGCCGACCGCCTGATCGTCCCCTCGGCCAACGTGGCCGAGCGGGCCCGCCGCCAACTGCCCGAGCTCATCGAAGGCCTCCAGGAGCGACCCGAGAGCCGTGTGGTCGAGCTCCGCATCACCGATCCGGGTGCGCTCATCCGGGCAGTACGGCTGTTGCGCGGGCTGCGCGAGCCGGTTGCGGCCTCGCCCGAGCACCTGTTCTCCAATGCCCAGACGAGCTGGAAGGTGCGCGAAGGCACCGACCCTGAGCTCCCGGTGACCCCTTTGGGGGCTCCTGCCAACGACCGGGGCGCGGGGCGCACCGTCGTGGTGGTCGACAACGGCGTGGCCGAGGAGGCGCTGGGGAACCCCTGGATGCACGACATCCAGGTCGACGCTGACGACCTCGACGAGTTGCGGACCTATCAACTGCTGGTCGGCGGCCCCCCGCCCGAGCGCCTCGACCTGGCCGCCGGTCACGGGACGTCGGTGACGGGCGTCATCCGCCAGCAGGCGCCGGGGGCGACCGTGCGCATCGTGCGCGTCCTCGACTCCGACGGCTGGGGGACGGAGGAGGACATCGCCAACGGGATCCGCCGAGCGGGCGCGATGAATCCGAAGCCCGACGTCATCAACCTCTCGCTCGGCGGCTACACGCTCGACGACGAGCAGCCGGTGCAGATCGTGCGGGCCCTCGACGAGCTCGATCCCGACATCCTGGTGGTCGCGGCCGCCGGCAACGAGTTCACCAGCCGGCCCATCTACCCCGGTTCCCTGCCGCGGGTGGAAGCCGTCGCCGCCCTCGACACCCAACCCAAGAGCGGGTCCCCGTTCGCCCCGCAGCTCACCTGGTACACCAACCGGGCCGATTGGATCGACGTGTCGGCGGTGGGGGAGTGGACCAGCGTGTACGTCACGGGCGACGAGAACCCGATCATCGAGACCGATGGGCGCCCCGAGCAGTTCACCGGCGAGGCCACGGCCGGCGGCACGTCCTTCGCCGCCGCCGCCGTGACCGGCGCCGTGGTCGCCCTCGCCTCCGACTCCGACATCTCGGCGCGCGAGGCGTACGACCAGTTGCGGGGCGGGGGCGTGGCCGTCCCCGGCGGCGGCCAGGCCCTGGATTTGCGCCTCTGATCGGCGATCACCAGCCCGGGACCCGGGAAGTGCGGGCCGACATCGTCGGCGACGGCCGGCGACCTCGCGGTCCCGGTCCGGCCGCACCCGAAACCGCCACTGTCGTCGCTTGTGGTCGTCCGACGACCGAAACCGACGAGAGTCGCGCGTTCGGTGCGCGAGCTGAGGCTGCCCGACCGCAGCGGCGCCGACGGCAGCGGCGGAGACGCTGCCGGCTCCGGCGACGAGGGCGCCGGTAGGCTGGGCGGCCGTGGTCTGGCTGATCGTCCCCATACACGTGTTCACC
>JBIOZN010000178.1:0-4622 GCA_044871175.1 Acidimicrobiales bacterium
GTAGCGCCGCCGGGTCCCGCAGACGCGTTGCTGGGGGGTGGGCCGGGCGTATCCTGCCCGCCTCCTGCCGCTGACCGAGGGACATGTGCGCCATGGCCAAGACCCCCGCCAAGAAGACCGCCTCGGCCGACTCCGCGGCCGACCCCTCGGCCGAAACCAAGGCCACCACCTCCGCTCGGGCCAAGAAGCCGGCGGCTACGACGACGACGACCAAGGCCGCCAAGGCCACCTCGAAGCCCGAAGGGGCCGAGCGGGCGGCCCGGGCCGAGAAGGCGTCCGGCCGCGGTAGCGGTGGCGGTGGCGGTGGCAAGGCGCAGGGGCCGTTCCCCGAGAAGTTCATCGAGGCCCGGCGCAAGCAGTTGCTCGACGAGCGCAACAACCTGCTGGGCTCGGCCGAGCGCCTGTCGGCGGAGGCCGCCCAGCTCATGGAGGACCAGGACCCGGGCGACGTCCAGTTCGACGACGAGTCGGGCGAGGGCGACTCGCTGGCCGTCGAGCGTGAGCGCGACCTCGCCCTGTCGGCCCAGGCCCGGGAGATGATCGGCGCCATCGACGCCGCCCTGCAGCGCATCGCCGAAGGCACCTACGGGTTCTCCCAGGTCTCGGGCAAGCCCATCCCCAAGGAGCGTCTCGAGGCGATCCCGTGGGCCACCGAGCTGGTCGAGGAGAAGGTGGGCGGGCTGGGCCTGCGGCGGTGACCGCCGGGCCCGAGCCCGGACGCCCGCCCGCCTCCGCGGGGCGCCGGCCCGGGCGCAAGCTGAGTCTCAGCCTGGCCGTGGCCGCGGCCGTGGTGGCCGCCGACCAGCTCACCAAGGCGTGGGCCCTCGACCGCCTCGACGGTGGCCGTGAGATCCACGTGGTGTGGACCCTGCGCCTGCGGCTCACGTTCAACACCGGCATGGCCTTCAGCGGCGGCCGGGGGCTCGGGCCGGTGATCGGCGTGGTGGCCCTCGTCGTGATCGTGGGCCTGCTCGTGTCGCTGCGGCGGGGCGGCGCCGGCGGCTGGGTGGGGGCAGTGGCGCTGGGCCTGGTCGTCGGCGGCGCCGTCGGCAACGTGGCCGACCGGGTCTTTCGGGGCGACAACGGGTTCTTGCGCGGCGCAGTGGTCGACTTCATCGACCTGCAGTGGTGGCCGGTGTTCAACGTGGCCGACGCCGCCATCACCGTGGGCGGGGTGCTGCTCGTGCTCACGAGCCTGCTGACCGAGCGGTCGCCGGCGCCGGCCGCCGCCGCCCCGCCGGCCGGCGAGCGCTGAACGGGCCGGGGGCGAGGAGTGGCCGTGGAGGTCACGGTGCCGGCGGCGTGTGACGGGGTGCGGGTGGACCGGGCGCTGGCCCTCTTGACCGGCGTGAGCCGGGCGACGGCCAGCGCCCTCGTGCACGACGGCCGGGTGGCGCTGGACGGTGAGCCGGTGCGCGTGGCGGCGGCGCGCGTGCGGGCTCACCAGCGCCTGGCGGCCGACTTGGAGGCGCGCGAGCCGGCCCACCCCCAGCCCGACCCCGGCGTTGACGTCGCGGTCGTGCACGCCGACGACGACGTCATCGTCGTGGACAAGCCCGCCGGGCTCGTGGTCCACCCGGGCCCCGGGCACGCCGACACCACGCTGGCGCACGGCCTGCTGGCCCGTTTCCCCGAGCTGGCCGGCGTCGGTGACCCCGACCGCCCCGGCATCGTGCACCGGCTCGACGCCGGCACGAGCGGCCTGCTCGTGGTGGCCCGCACCCGGACGGCCTACAACGATCTCGTACGCCAGCTCGCGGCGCACGAGGTGGACCGGCGCTACCGGGCCCTCGTCTGGGGCGTGCCCGAGGCCGGCGTCGGCCTGGTGGACGCGCCCATCGGCCGCTCGGGCCGCGACCCCACGAAGATGGCCGTCAGCCGCACCGGACGGGCGGCCCGCACCCGGTACGAGACGCTCGAGGCGTTCATCGCCCCGGCGCCCCTGGCGCTGCTGGTTTGCAGGTTGCAGACCGGCCGCACCCACCAGGTACGCGTCCACCTGGCCGCCATCGGCCATCCCGTGGTGGGTGACGCCACCTACGGCGGGGCGCGCCCGGCGCTCCCGGTCGGCCGGCCGCTCCTGCACGCCGCCGAACTCGGCTTCCGCCATCCGGGCACGGGCGAGTGGGTGCGCTTCGAGGCGCCACTGCCCGCCGACTTCGCCGCCGTGCTCGCCCGCCTCGGCGCCACGACGATCCCCCTCCCGTCCGCGACAACTGACGACAGTCGTCACAAACCGTCGTCTGGCGACGTCAAGTGATGGAAGAGCGCGGTTGACGTGGCGCGCCGCCCACGGCTGGGGTGACGATTTCTGTGCCGCCGTGGCCGCCCCGCCGGCTGCCTCGCACCGGCCCCGCCGGCGGCGGCTTCTACCCGGGCGGCGCGAAACCGGGGGGCGGGCGGCCGAGCCGGGCGGGCCGAGGGCGCAGGGAGCGGGCCCGGGGTGCGAGGCGCCCGGGGGAGCGGGCGGCCGGGGGAGGGGGGCGCCCGCGAGAGCGGCGCGTCAGGCGGGCTGGGCCGAGGGCCAGGGCGCCTCGGCGCGGGCCATGGCGGCCACGTCGGCCAGGGTGAAGCTGGCCAGGTGCTCCCGCATGCGCTCGCCCAGCACCGACCAGATGTCGAGCAGCACGCACTGGCCCTCGTGGTCGCAGGCCCCGTTCTGGTGCGGCTCGCCGAAGTCGCCCACGGTGATGGGACCGTCCACCGCGCTCACGATGTCGGACAGGCGGATCTCCCGGGCGGGACGGGCCAGCACGTAGCCGCCCCCGACCCCCCGCTTCGAGCGCACCAGGCCCGCCCCCTTCAAGGCCAGCAGGATCTGCTCGAGGTAGGGCTGAGGCAGGCCGGTGCGCTCGGCGATGTCGCGCACCGAGGTCGGGGCCGCCCCCCGCGCCGCGCCGTCGTGGAGGGCGAGCGACAGCAGCGCCCGGCAGGCGTAGTCCCCCCGTGTCGACACCCTCATGCGACCCCCATCGTACGGCGGTGGGCGAAGAGGGCGCCCGTGCCGCGTGTGCTGGACTGGGCACCACCGTGGGTGAAGCACCGCTCCTGCCCGACTACGCCGGCGCCTGCATAGCCAACGTCGTCCCTGCTCTGCTGGGCCCGCACCGCGGCACCCCTGGGGGTGAACCCCCGTCGTGGCTGCCGGCGTCGGCCGCAGGGGCGGCCCAGGTGGTGCTGCTCGTGCTCGACGGCCTCGGGTGGGACCAGCTCCAGGAGCGCCGCCGTCTGGCGCCCACGCTCACCGCCATGGAGGGTGGCGCCATCGACTCGGTGGTGCCCACCACCACCGCCACCGCCCTCACGTCGATCACGACCGGGCTCACCCCCGGCGAGCACGGTGTCGTCGGCTACCGGATCGACGTGTTCGGTGAGGTGCTGAACGTTCTGCGCTGGTCGGTGCGGGGCGACGACGTGCGCCGGCGCCTGCCCCCCGAGCGCTTCCAGCCCGTGCCTCCATTCCTGGGCGGCGCCCACCCGGTGGTGACGCGGGCCGAGTTCGCCCACTCGGGCTTCAGCGCCGCCCACCTGAACGGCGGGCGCCAGGTGGGGTGGCGCATGCCCTCCACCCTGGTGGTGGAGGTCCGGCGCCTCGTCGGCCGGGGCGAGCCCTTCGTCTACGCCTACTACGACGGCGTCGACAAGGTCGCCCACGAGTACGGCCTCGGGCGCCACTACGACGCCGAGCTGATGGCCGCCGACCGCTTGGTCGCCGACCTGCTCACCGTGCTGCCCCCCGGCGCCGCGCTGCTCATCACCGCCGACCACGGCCAGGTGGAGGTGGGCGACCGCATCATCGCCCTGCCCCCCGACCTGCTCGAGTGCGTGCGCCTCCAGTCGGGGGAAGGACGCTTCCGCTGGCTCCACGCCCGGCCGGGACGGCTCGGGGCCCTCCTCGACGCCGCCGACGTGTTCACCGATGTGGCCTGGGTCGCGACGCGAGAGCAGGTGCGCGACGAAGGCTGGTTCGGGCCCCGGCTCACGAGCGCCGCCGAGGGCCGCCTGGGCGACGTCGCCCTGGTGGCCCGGGAACCCGTGAGCTTCGAGGATCCCGACGACAGCGGCCCCTTCGCCCTGGTGGCCCGGCACGGGTCGCTCACCAGTGCCGAGGTGCGGGTCCCGCTGCTGGCCGGCGGTCCCGGCCGCTAGCGCCGCCCGTTCGGGTGGTGCCGTCGGGTGGGCCGGAGGCCCCCGGTAGGGTCGGACGCCATGTCCGACGAGCCCGTCGTCGCCCCACCCGGCCGCGACACCCCCGAGGGTGAGCACCTCACCGGCGAGTTGGTGGACGAAGGGCCGGGGCGGTCCGAGTCCGAGCGCGAGTCGGAGGCGGTCGAGTCACCCGCCAAGGTGATGCGGATCGGCTCCATGGTGAAGCAGCTGCTCGACGAGGTGCGGGCGGCGCCGCTCGACGAGGCCAGCCGCGAGCGGCTGCGGAGCATCTTCGACGAATCGGTGCGCGAGCTGTCGAGCGTGCTGTCACCCGACCTGGCCGACGAGCTCAACCGCCTGGCCCCGCCGTTCGGTGACGCCAACGTGCCCTCCGAGGCCCAGCTCCGCGTGGCCCAGGCCCAGCTGGTGGGCTGGCTCGAGGGCCTGTTCCACGGCATCCAGGCCACGCTCTT
>JBIOZN010000179.1:0-5883 GCA_044871175.1 Acidimicrobiales bacterium
CCGCGGGCAGGGCCTGGGTGGCGTCGGGATCGAGGCCCTGCGCACCGCCGGGGCCCGGGGAAGGCTCGGCGAGGGACGGGACGCCCGCCTCGTCGCCGCCCCCGGCCTCGGGTTCGGCCGTCGGCTCGGCCTCGCCCTCGGCTCCGGTGCCCAGGGGCAGCGGGGGCTCGAGGGCCTCGGTGGGCGGGGGCACCGGCGGAACCTCCGAGGCGCGCCCGGGGGTGGGCGCGGGCAGCGTGAGCGGGCTGAGGCCCGGGACCTCGTTGGCGCTCATCGCCTCGGGGTGGTCGAGGACGTGCTGGAGGGCGTCGATGCACGTGCGCACCCGCTCCCGCTGGGCGCTCAGGAAGGCTTCGAGCCGCTCGGCATCGCCGTGCAGGCGGTCGCGTGCGCTGGTGAGGCCGGCGATCTCGGCCCGCAACGCGGCGCGCAGCTCTTCGGACTCGGCCCGCGCCTGCGCGTCGGCGTCAGCCAGCAGCTGGCCGGCGCGCACCTGGGCGTCGCTGAGGGCGCGCTGGGCGAAGGCCTGGGCCCGCTCGGTGGCACCGCGGGCGTCGGCCTCGGCCTGGCCACGCTGCTGTTCGGCGTCGGCGGCCGCGTCGGACCGCAGGCGTGCGGCCTCCTCCCGCGCCTCGGCCACGGCCGCATCGGCCGTGCGCTGGGCCAGCACCAGCGTGCGGCGAGCCTGCTCGGCCAGGTCCTCGGCGGTCGCCGTCGGTGCTTCCCCGGCCGACGCGCCCGACCCGGCCGCTCCGCCCGACGGCGCCGACCCGGCCGCTCCGCCCGACGCGCCCGACCCAGCCGCTCCGCCCGACGGCGCCGCGGCCGTCGGTGGGGCGGCCTCCCGGCGGGCTTCGACGGCGCGCGCCTCGGCGTCGCGGACACGCTGCTGGAGCCCCTCCATCGCCCGGGCGACCTCACCCAGAAAGGCCCGCACCTCGGCGGGGTCGTAGCCTCGGCGCTTCTCGGCGAACTCCACGGTGGTGAGCACCCTGGGCGTCAGCTCCATGCGGCGCGACACTACGCATCCGGGTCGCGCATCCCCGGTCACGGCCCGAGCGGGGGCCAAGATGGAATCGATGGCCGCCCGTCGTCCTCCCTCGCCCGTGGCCCCCGAGCGGCATCACGAGGTCCTCGTCACGGTGTATGAGCTCATCGCCGAGCACGGCATCGACGGCACCACCATGCGCCAGGTCGCGGCCGCCTCGGGCCTGTCGACGGGAACGCTCAACTACCACTTCACCAACAAGCGGGGCCTCATCCTCGCCGCCCTCGACCACGCCTATCGCCTGCCGCGCGACTGGCACCGCTACGAGGGCTCGGCCCTGGCGCGCCTCGGCCGCATCGCTCGCAACTACACGGTCGATCGTCCCCAGCAGGCGCACTGGTGGCGCTTCTGGTTGGAGGTCACCGCCCACGCGGCTCGCGACCCCGAGCTGCGGGGCCACCAGCGCAACCAGCAGCGGGCGCTGGTCGAGTTCGTCGCTCGGGTGATCGCCGAGGGTGTGGCCTCGGGCGAGCTGCGGGCCGATCTCGCCGCCGACGTCGAGGCGATGCGCTTCGTCGGGCTGGCCCAGGGCTTGGTGCTGCACCAGCTCCTCGACCCCGACAGCGCCGGCGTCGCCGGCGACGTACTGGCGGGCGCCCTCGAGCAGCTACGCGCCCCCTAGCGGCCTTCGATGCCCGTGCTCCGCGAACGACGCTGTGCCCCGCCCTGGGTCACCGTCCACAACGGAGGCGGCGATCCCAACGTGGCGACCAGCCGGCGGGCTTCTCCGTCTGCGCCGGACCGGCCGACGAGCCGGACGCCACCGTGATCATCGACCGGCCCACGTTCTTCACCTTGCCACCGCAGGCATCGACGTGCGAGCGGCGGTGCGCGCCGCGTCGATCGACGGTGACGGCCTTGAGGGCAGAGCGTTCCTCGCGGCATCGCCGGTTCGGTCGTCGGGAGCGCTTCGGGCCGGGAGGTGCGGCCCAAGGCCCGGACCTGGCCGGTGTGACCGAGCGGACGTAGGGCCTCGGGAGCGCCGGTGGAGCGAACTACGAGGGCAGCAGCAACCCGAGCACGACGAACTGGATGAGGATCGTGACGACGAGGGGCGAGAGGTCGATCATCCCGGTGCTCGGCATGATGCGCCGCACGGGTCCCAGCACCGGCTCGGTGATGCGGAACAGCACCTCGTTGACCCGGCTCAGCGCCGTGCCGGGCGTGAGAGGGAACCAGCTGAGGATCACCCGCGCCCAGATGGCGACGATGTAGAGGATGACAAGGGTGCGCAGCAGGTTCATCGCGACTTCAGGCTACGGCGACGCCCCGCGGTGCGCCTCGCGAGCGATCGCGGTCCCGGCCCGGGACGCCGCTCGCCCGCCTGATCGGTGTGTTCGACCGTGGCCCGGCCCCGGTGCGGCCGAGCCGAGTGCCGCGCTCACCCGCAGTCGTCAGCCGCGTGCGGCCGCCGCCCGCTCGTCAGCCGCCGTCGTCGGAGCCCGGGCGCCGGTCCTCGTCGGAAACGGACACGCCCACGGGCGTCAGCAGGTAGACGCCCTGGGCCACCCGCTCCATGGAGCCGTTGAGCCCGTAGCACAGGCCGCTGGCGAAGTCGATGAGCCGGCGCGAGAGGTCCTTGTCGACGGCCTGCAGGTTGACGATCACCGGGGCGCCCTCCTTGAACCGGTCGGCCACCTCCTGGGCCTGGTCGAACCGGTGGGGCGTCACGGTGTGGGGCTTGGCGTTGACCGGCACCGGGCGCACGGCCGCCCCCGTTCCGGCGCCACTGGACGAGCCTGACGGTCGGCGCCCTTCCCGACCGGCCCCGGTCGGGGCGGCGCCTTCGGGTCCTGCGGGCGGGCGGGTGGCGCTGCGTTCGCCGGTGGGGTCGCGAGGTGGGCGGTCGCGCGGGGGGATCGTGCGCACCGTGCCCTGGTCCTCGGGGCCGTAGCTCGGACGGCGGCCGGCGGCGCTGCGGTCGAGGGGAGGCGCGTCGTAGTCGTCGTACTCGTCGTCGTCGCCGAGCCCGAGGTACGTCATCGCCTTCTTGAAGAACGTCATGGCTGCCTCCTGGCCCGCTCATCCTGCCCCATCGAGCCCGGTCGGGGCCCGAAAAGGGCGGTGCCCACCCGCACGATCGTGGCGCCCTCGGCCACGGCGACCTCGAGGTCGGCACTCATGCCCATCGAGCACTCGACCAGGCCAAGGTCGTCCACCAGAGCCCGTAACCGGGCGAACCCGGGCCGCGCCCGCTCGGGGTCGCCCTCGGGGCCGACGCCCATGAGGCCGCGAACGTCGAGGCCGACTTGCTCGGCCCGCTTCACCAGGGCCAGCACGTCAATCGGCGCGCACCCACCCTTGTGCTCCTCGCCGGTGAGGTTCACCTGGATGAGCACGGCGGCGCCCGGATCGCGATGGGCGACCTCGTCGATCACGGCCTCACGGTCGAGGCTCTGCCACAGCGTCACCTGGCCGGCGAGGGCGCGCACCTTGTTCGTCTGCAGTTGCCCGATGAAATGGAGGCGGGGCCGGGGCCGGGACCCGGCCACCGCCGGCCACGCCTGCGCCTTGGCCACGACATCCTGGGCGTAGTTCTCGCCCACGTCGGCCACGCCGGCATCCACGGCCGCCGCCCACGCCTCGACGCCGAAGCCCTTGGTGACACCGACGATCGTGACGTCGCGCCCGCCGGCACCGGCGATGCGCGCCCGCACCGCGGCGAGGGCGGCGTCGAGGCCGGTGTCGGCGATCATGGGCGGGGCGTCCTGGCCTGGGTTCCCGGGCTACTTGAGGAACGACGGTACGTCGAAGTCGTCCTCGGCCGGTTCGGTGCCCGCGTCGGCGGTGAGGAGGCCGGCCGAGCGCGTGTCCTCGACGGCCACCGGGCGCGGCGAGCGGTCGACGGGGGCGTCGTAGTGGTCGAACCCGGCGGCGATCACCGTGACCCGGACCTCGTCGCCCATCTCGTCGTCGATCACGGACCCGAGGATGATGTTGGCGTCCTGGTGGGCCACGGCGTGGATGATCTCGGCGGCGGCGTTGAGCTCGAACAGGCCGAGATCGGACGGACCGGCGATGTTGAGCAGGATCCCCCGCGCCCCGTCGATGGCCGACTCGAGCAGCGGCGAGGAGATGGCGTTCTTGGCCGCCGCCGTGGCCCGGTCGTCGCCATTGCCCTGCCCGATGCCCATCAGGGCCGAGCCGGCGTTGGACATGATCATCTTCACGTCGGCGAAGTCGGTGTTGATGAGGCCCGGCGTCGTGATGAGCCCGGTGATGCCCGACACGCCCTGCAGCAAGACCTCGTCGGCCATGCGGAAGGCGTGCAGCACCGACGTCTTCTCCGTCGACACGCTGAGGAGGCGGTCGTTGGGGATGACGATCAGGGTGTCGACTTCTTCTTTCATCTTCTGGATGCCGTTCTCGGCCTGCACCGCTCGGCGGCGGCCTTCGAACGCGAAGGGGCGGGTGACGACGCCGATCGTGAGCGCCCCCAGGCCCTTGGCCACCTTGGCGATGACCGGCGCTCCGCCGGTGCCGGTACCGCCACCCTCGCCGGCGGTGATGAACACCATGTCGGCGCCCTTCATGACCTCTTGGAGGTCGTCGGAGTGGGACTCGGCGGCCTGCCGGCCCACCTCGGGGTCGCTGCCCGCGCCCAGGCCCCGCGTGAGGTCGCGCCCGATGTCGAGCTTCACGTCGGCGTCGCTCATCAGCAGCTGCTGGGCGTCGGTGTTGACCGCGATGAACTCGACGCCCCGCAACCCGGCGTCGATCATGCGGTTGACGGCGTTGACGCCGCCGCCGCCGATGCCGATCACCTTGATGACGGCGAGGTAGTTCTGGGGCGAGCCGGCCATGGGTCGGACCTCCGTGCTCAAGGGAGCCGTACTTCGAGGGCTGCGAGGGGTGATGCAGGACGGGGCGGGAGGACTGTGTTCCCTCCGGACACCAAAACCCTCGACATAAGGTGGAGGGTCATGTAAAGCTGATGCTCAACAACAGGTTCTAGCCTCACGCGTCGGCCCCGGTCAAGGGCGCGGCCGTGTTGGCGCGCCCGTCGGCCGCGTCGGGCGCGGGCCCGGCCGACGCCGGCGGGGGCCGGCGGTTGGGGGCGCCCGGCACGCGGACGTCGACGATGCCGACGGGCTCGGGACCGAGCGAGCCGATCACGGTGAGGGCATCGAGCTGCTTGGTGGTGAGATCGGAGGCGTCGCCCAGCCACACCGCCCCGTCGCCCAGCGCCACCACCACTCCCCCCACCGGGTCGAGCGTCACCGAGCGGACGCGAGCCTGGAGCCCGGGGGCCAGGCGCCCGGCGACCTCCACCGCCTGCGCGGCCCAGCCGCCCACCGTGCCACCCACGGCCACGGCCGGGCCGCCCGCCACCACCGGCACCAGGCCAGCGGGCTGCCCGGCCGATGCCGCCAGCACGTGGCCCTGCCCGTCGACCAGCGACCATGTCCCGTCGCTCTGGTAGAGCGCGGCCGCCGGCGAGCGCTCGACGACCTCGAGGCGGATCGTGTGCGGCCACCGGCGGGTGACCCGGGCGGAGGCGACCCAGGGAAGCTGCTCCACGCGCCGCGCCACCGCGCCGAGGTCGGCGGTGACCAGGGCGTCGCCCTGGACGGCGGCGGCCTGGCGCACGGCGGCGGCGTCGGTGAAGTGCGTGCCGCGCACGTCGAGGGTGGCGACGGCCAGCAACGGCGACTGGAACACGCCCCAGGCGACGGCGGCCAGGACGACGACGGCGCCGACTGCGACCAGCGCGACCAGGCGCCGGCGGCCCTCGGCTCGGCGCAGGGCGATCCGCCGGGCGCGCAGGCGCGGGTGGAGCGGGCCCGACGGGGTGGGCCCGGGATCGACCACCGGCGGCGGCAGCGGGGGCGCCG
>JBIOZN010000180.1:0-2064 GCA_044871175.1 Acidimicrobiales bacterium
GGCCCCCACGGCCCGGTCAGGTCTGCAGGGGGAGGAGCTCGGCGGCGGCCTCGGCCAGGTGGTCGTCCCACGCCGTGCCCACGGGTTCGCTGTAGGGCAGTACCACGAACTTGCTGAACCCCTCGGCGCAGAAGGCCTCCAGGGTCTTGCGCACCGCCGGCCATCCCACCGGCACCAGTGCAGTGGGATCGTCGAGGTCGGGCCGGCGGCGCGCGATGGCGGCCAGCGCCTCCGCGGGGAGGTTGCCGTCGAGGCTGTAGGGCACGAGGGCGCCGAAGTGCTCGGGGTCGATGGCCCGGTCGTGGGCGGCGGCCGCCTGCTCCACCACCACCCGGGCGGCGGCCACGTCCCCCGGCGTGACGAAGCTCGGCAGCCACCCGTCGCCCAGGCGCCCCACGCGGCGCAGCTCGCTGGGCGCGATCCCGCCCAACCACACGTCGGGCGGGTCCTGCATGGGGCGGGGGCGCACCCGCACGCCCTCCAGGTGGAACCGTTCGCCGTGGTGGGTGACCTCGTCCTCGGTCCACAGGCGGCGGATGAGGGGCAGGGCCTCGTCGAACCACGCCGCCCGCTCGCCCCGGGCCACGCCGAAGGCCTGCTGCTCGTGGGCGTCGGCCACCCCGAGGCCGAAAGCGGGCAGCACGCGCCCACCCGACAGCCGGTCGAGGGTGGCCAGTTCCTTGGCCACCAGCACCGGGTTGCGGCCCGGCAGCACCATCACGCTGGTGCCGAACTTGAGCTTGCGCGTGCGCCCGGCGGCGTAGGCCATCCCCACCACCGGGTCCGGAGCAGACGCACCGATCCGCTCCGACAGCCACAGGCTGTCGAAGCCGTGGGCCTCGAGGCCGTCCACGACCGTGTCGAACCCGTCCTCGGCCGCCAGCGTGCGCGTCCCCAGCCCGAACCCGATCCGTACCTTCATCCCGCGATGCTCCCACCTACCGTGGCTGCGGTGGACGTGCGCCCCGCCGGCCCCGACGACATCGACGGCGTCGCCGCCCTCCTGGCCGACCGGGCCGACGCCAGCGATGGGGTCGACGTGCGCCTGGTGGCGGCCGATCCCGAGGTGGGGCCGGCGGCGGTGGGCGTGGCCGTCGACGGGGGCCGAGTGGTGGGCACGCTCACACTGCTGGACGAAGTGGTGGAAGTCGTGGCGCCCGGCGACGGCGGCTCCGGTGTGGCGGTGGCGCTGCCGGCGGCCCAGATCGAGCACGTCGCCGTCGCCCGCACCCACGAGGGCCGGGGCCTGGCTCGGGCCCTCATGGCCTGGGCCCACCAGCAGTCGGCCGCCCGGGGGCACCTCGTCCAGGTCATTCCCGGCATCCCCGGCCTGTACCGCCACTTCGGCTACGTCGACGGGCTGCGGGCCGCGCCCGTGGTCGCGCTTCGGTCCGACTGGCACCCGAGCGCCGCCGCTCGCGAGGCTGTGGCAGTGCGCCCGGCCACCCCGGCCGACGGGGCCGCCCTCGCCGCCCTCCACCGCGCCGGGCAGAGCGCCGCCGACGTGCGCCTGGCCCACCCGCCGGCCCGCTGGCGCTGGCTGCTCAACCGCACCGGAACCGTGCAGCTGGTGGCGGTCGACGCTGACGGGCAGGTCGTGGGCACGGCCCGGTCGACGCCCCCGGAGGACAGCGTCGTGACCATCGGCGAGGTCGTGGCGACCACGACGGCCGCCGCCGAGGCCCTGCTGGGCTTCGCCGTCACCGCCGCCGACGGCACCTCGGCGGTGCGGGCGTCGGCCCTGCCGGCGGCGCCCGCGGCCACCGTCGTGGCGGGCGCCGGCGTGCCGTTTCCGACGCGCTGGCTCGACGTGCGCGTCCCCGACCCCGCCGCCCTGGTCGCCCGGCTCCGGCCGGTGTTGGAGGCGCGGCGGGCGGCGTCCCCGTTCGCCGGCGGCGACCTCGACGTGGCCGCCCTGGTCACGAGCACGGTCCCCCCGGACGCCCTCGCCCGGGCCCTCTTCGCCAACGGGGCCGCCGAGCCGGCGGACGACCGGTTGGCCACGCTGTTGCCACCCGTGACGAGCTCGATCACGCTGCTCTGCCTGACGTGAGCGCAATGCGG
>JBIOZN010000181.1:0-3477 GCA_044871175.1 Acidimicrobiales bacterium
GTGTCGAGCTGGGCCGTCATCGTCTCCAGCTCGTCGGGCCCCAGCGCCAGGCGGGCCAGCCGGGCGACGTGCGCGACCGTGTCGACGGAGATGCGATCGGCCATGGAGCCATCGTAGAGCGGGCGCCCCGCCGGTCGGCCGGCGATGGGCAGGAGATGCCGGGGAAAGGGAACGGCCGCGGCCTCTCGGGCATCATGACGGCCATGAAGATCGCAGTGGTCGGGCTCGTCGCGCTCGCCTTGGGGATGGTGGCGGCCTGCGGCGACGACGAGAGTGACGTGCGCGGCACCGGTACAGCCCCGGCGGCCACCACGGCCGACACGACGAACCCGGCCACGACGAGCCCGGCGGGAACCACGAGCGCCGTCGCCACGACGAGCCCGGCGCCGAACCCGAGCCCGGCGCCCGGGCCGGCGGCGCCGGCGGGCAGCGGCGAGCTCGACGGCCAGACGTACACCACCAGCGCCCTGACGGTCGACGGCACCGAGCGGCCCGGCGCCAACGGCAGCACGTTCACGGTGTCGTTCGCCGGCGGGCGAGTGCTGGCCAACGCCGGCTGCAACCAGATGAGCAGCGACTACCGGGTGGAAGACGGCCGGCTGGTGGCCGGGCCCTTCGTCGGCACGCTCATGGCCTGCGACCCGCCCGAGGTGATGGAGCAGGACAGCCTGATGACCGAGCTGCTCGCCGGCCGGCCCGCGGTCAGCGCCGCCGCCGACGGCACGCTCACGCTCACCGGCGAGCGCATCGTGTTCGCGGGCACGGCCGCCACCCTCGACGGGCGCACGTTCGTGGCCGACAGCCTCACCGTCGAGGGTGCCGAGCAGCCGGCGATCGCGGGCACGCGCATCACGATCGCCTTCGCCGCCGACGGCCGCATGAGTGCGAACGCCGGCTGCAACCAGATGAGCGGCGCCTACCGCCTCGATGGTGGGCGCTTGATGGTCGCGGGACTGGCCGCCACCCAGATGTTCTGCGATGCCGCCCACGCCGCCCAGGACGCCCTCGTCAGCGAGCTCCTCACCAGCGGGCCGGCGGTCACGCTCACCGCCGACCGCCTGGTGCTCGACGGCGGCCGGATCCGCTTCGACGGTCTCAGCCGCCAGGTCGCCGACCCCGACCGGCCGCTGGTGGGCACGACGTGGAACTACAACGGCCTCATCAGCCAGAGCGCGATCAGCATCGGCCGCCTCGAAGCCACCGTGACCTTGGCGGCCGAGGGCACCGCCACCGTCGCCGGCTGCCGCACGGCCACCGGCACCTTCACGGCGGAGGGCGACCGCGTCACCGTCACGCTCGAGCCGCCCACGGGCGCGGCCTGCGCCGATGCGCTGGTGGCCCAGGAGGAGGACCAGTTGCTGGCCAACCTGGCGGGCACGAGCACGGTCACGATCGAGGCCGGTAGCGCCCGGCTGGTGCGCGACGACGGCAACGGGGTGATGCTGCGCGCCGCCCCCTGAGCTTCTGGCAGAGGATCTTTCTCACCGCCCCAGGTCAGGAGGCGGGCCCTTCTGCCAGAACGATCAGGCCCGGGCCCAGCTGGCGACCTGGGGCGAGAACTCGGGCGGGCGCTTCTGCACGAACGACTGCACGCCCTCCCGGAAGTCGTCGGCCTTGAGCGAGGCGGCCATGAGCTCGTCGGACTCGCGCTCGCTGGCGGCCAGCGGCAGGTCGACGTGCGTCCAGATCTGGCGCTTCATGGCCGCCATGGACGACGGCGAGGAGAAGGTAGCCAGCTCCTCGGCGTAGGCGAGGCTGGCGGCGAGCAGTTGCTCGGGCGGGTGGACGGCGTTGACCACGCCGAGGGTGAAGGCCTCCTCGGCCAGGAAGACCCGGCCCGACAGCAGCAGGTCCATGGCCCGCGCCGGGCCGACCAGCCGGGGCAGCACCCACGAGATGCCGTGCTCGGCCACCAGTCCCCGGCGGGCGAAGGCGGTGGTGAACTTGGCGCCGGCGGCGGCGAAGCGCAGGTCGCAGAACAACGCCTGCACCAGGCCCAGCCCGGCGCAGGCGCCGTTGATGGCGGCGATCACAGGCTTCGGAACGGTGGTGGTGAACGACTGCGGGCGGTGCATGCCGCCGCCGCCCTCGGACTCGCCGGCGCCGATGCTCTGGAGGTGGTCCATGTCGGCGCCCGCGCACCAGCCCTTGCCCGCGCCGGTGACGACGATGGCGCGCACCTCGTCGTCGGCCCCGCAGCGCTGGAGCAGCTCGAAGTAGGCCCGCCCGAGCGGGCCGTTCCATGCGTTCAGCCGCTCGGGCCGGTTGAGGGTGAGCAGCGCCACCCGTCCGCGGCGCTCGTACAGCACGGGATCGTCAGCCATGGTGCGAACCTACTCAGCGGTGTCGTCGGCGGGAGCCTCGTCGGCGGGCGCCTGGTCGTCCGCCTCGTCGCCGGCCTCGGCGGCCCCGTCGTCGGCCTCGTGCACGGCGGCGGTGGCGGGCCAGGCGGTCGGGCCGGGGCGGCGGGCATCGACCACCAGGTACAGCACCGCGGCCACGAACATGACGGCCGACACCCACTCGTTCACCCGCAACCCGGCGATCTCGTGGGCGGGGTCGATGCGCAGGCGCTCGATGAAGAAGCGGGCGGCGCAGTAGCCGGCGACGTACACGGCGAACAGGCGCCCCGGCTTCAAGCGCACGTGGTGGTCGACCCAGATCAAGGCCACGCACAGGAACAGGTTCCAGATGAACTCGTACAGGAACGTGGGGTGGAACGTGGTGCCCGCCGGGTAGCCGGCGGCGATCGCCTTGGCGGGCGACACCTCCAGCGCCCAGGGCAGGTCGGTGGGGCGGCCGAAGAGCTCCTGGTTCCACCAGTTGCCCCACCGGCCGATGGCCTGGGCCAGCGGCAGCGCCGGCGTGGCGCAGGTGATCACCAGCCCCAGGGGCATGCCGCGCCGCTTGGCCGCCCACACCCCCACCACCGTCCCCAGGGCGATGCCCCCCCAGATGCCTAGGCCACCCTGCCACACCTTGAAGGCGTCGAGGGGATGGTCCTCGAAGCGCTGGTAGTCGGTGATTACGTGGTAGAGCCGGGCCCCGATCACCCCGGCGGGCACCGCCCACAGCGCGATGCCGGCGGCGTCCTCGCGGGTGCCGATGCCCCGCTCCTCGAAGCGGCGGCCCGTGAGCCACACCGCCGCCAGCACGCCCAGGGCGATCATCAAGCCGTAGGCCCGCAGTTGCAGCGGGCCGATCGCGATCGCCCCCGACCCCGGGCTGGGGATGGAGGCGAGCACGCCGGCCGTCACCCCTCTGACGCTAGGCCCCGGCGGCGGCGGTCACCCGGCGGGCAAAGGCGACTGTCTGCTCGGTGACGAGGTCGCGGTCGTGATCCAGGGTGGCCACGTGGAAGCTGCGCGGCAGCGTGACCCGTTCGACCGGGCCGGACACGACGGCGGCGAAGTGCTCGCTCTGGGTCGGGTCGACCACGTGGTCCTGGGCGCTGGTGAGCAGCAGCACCGGGCAGGT
>JBIOZN010000182.1:0-13017 GCA_044871175.1 Acidimicrobiales bacterium
GCGGCGGCGAACCGCCACGACACGCCCTGCTGGCTGAGGGCGGCGGCCACCGCGCCGGCGGCCCCGGGTTGCGGTGAGGGGACGTTCTTGCCCGCTCCCGACGACCCACCGCCGTCGTCGTTCTTCTCCTGCTTGGGGGCCTCCGTCGCCGGCGACTCTCTGGGCGCCTCGGTCTTGGGCGGCGCCTGGCGGCGCGGCGCCTCGGTGGCTGGCGCCTGCTGGCTGCTCGACGGCGGATCGGCCTTCGACGACGACGACGACGACGACGAGTCCGACGTCGCTCGCGCCGCCTCCGGCTGCTGCTGCTTGGCGGCCTGGTCGGCGGCCGCCTTCTCCTGAGCCGCCTTCTCGGCGGCCGCCTTGCGGGCCGCTTCCTCCTCGGCCTTGCGCTGCGCGGCGGCAGCCGCCTCGGCCTCCCTCCGGCGCTGCTCTTCTTCGACCAGGCGGGCCAGCTCGCCCTGCACCGTGGCCTGGAGCTGCTCCTGGTCCTTGATGGCGGCGTCGACCTCGACGCGCCGCTGGGCCAGCTGGCCCTGGAGCGTGGCCTGCTGCTGCTTCTTCTCGGCCAGGACGTCGCGGGCGGCCTGGGCGTCGTCGGTGGCGGCCTTGAGCCGGTCGGTGAGGCTGGTGCTCAGGCCGAGCACCACCGAGGCGTAGCCCTGGCGCTGCGCCGCCTGGTTGCCCGCCTGGGCCCCGGCCAGGACGCCCGTGAGGTTGCCGCTGGCATCGGGGTTCATGTAGGTGCGCACGGCCATCCCGCTGGCCTCGCCCCGCATGGCGGTGAGGTCGGCTTCGTGGCGGTTGACGTCGGCCTCGGCCTGGGCGACCTGGCCCTCGAGCACGGTGAGGTCGCTGGCCACCTGGTTGTACTGCTCGTCGAGGGTGCTGGACCTGGTCTGCAGCGCCTCGAGCTGGTCGGTGACCGCCGCCGCTTCGCGCCGCTTGTCGTCGATCGGGTCGGCCCCGGCGGGCCCCGCCGTCACGACGGCGGCCAGCGGCCCGAGCAGGGCGACGGCGACCAGAGCGGCGGTGCGGCGAGCCGGCATGACGCGAGAACGTAGCGGACTGATGACGAGTGTTGCGACAGGGTGACGGTGACCTGTGGCGCCCGCCGCTTATGTGACGGTTGTCGTGAGGGGGTCACGGAAAGCGTCACGCAAGCGGAGAGCCAGGCGCCCGGACTACTCCCACTCGATCGTGCCCGGCGGCTTCGAGGTGATGTCGTAGGCCACCCGGTTGACGCCGGCCACCTCGTTGATGATCCGGCGGGACAGGCGCTCGAGCACGTCGTAGGGAAGGCGGGCCCAGTCCGCGGTCATGGCGTCGTCGGACGTGACCGCCCGCACGACGATCGGGTAGCCGTACGTGCGCTCGTCGCCCATCACGCCGACCGAGCGGATGTCGGGCAGCACGGCGAACGCCTGCCACAGCTCCCGCTCCAGGCCGGCGGCCCGCACCTCCTCGCGCACGATGGCGTCGGCCTCCTGCAGGATGGCCACCTTCTCGGGCGTGACCTCGCCCACGATGCGCACCCCCAACCCCGGCCCGGGGAACGGTTGGCGCCAAACGATCTCGGCGGGCAGGCCGAGCTCGGTGCCCACCCGGCGCACCTCGTCCTTGAACAGCATGCGCAGCGGCTCGACCAGTTCGAGGCTCATGTCCTCGGGCAGGCCGCCCACGTTGTGGTGGCTCTTGATCCGGGCGGCATCGACCGTGCCCGACTCGATGACGTCGGGGTAGAGCGTGCCCTGCACGAGAAATCGGGCATCCGAAAGCCCCCCGGTGTGCTGCTCGAAGATGCGGATGAACAGCTCGCCGATGGCCTTGCGCTTCTCTTCGGGGTCGATCACGCCGGCCAGCCGGGAGAAGAACCGGTCGGCGGCGCGCACGTGCACGAGCTCCATGCCCATGTGGCGGTGGAACGTCTCCTCCACCGCCTCGCTCTCGCCCTTGCGCATCAATCCGGTGTCCACGTAGACGCACGTGAGCTGGTGCCCGATCGCCCGGTGGACCAACGCCGCCGCCACGGCCGAGTCGACACCACCCGACAGGGCGCAGATGGCCCGCTCACCGCCCACCTGATCCCGCACCGCCTCCACCGCCGTCTCGATGATCGACGTCATCGTCCACGTCGGGCGCAGACCGCACACGTCGTAGAGGAAGCGGCGCAGCAGCTCCTGGCCGTGGGGGGTGTGCACGACCTCGGGGTGGAACTGCACGGCGTGAATGCGCCGGCCGGCGTGCTCGAGCACCGCAACCGGCGCTTCGGGCGTGGAGCCGGTGACGGTGAAGCCCTCGGGCGCCCGGGTGATGGAGTCGAAATGGCTCATCCACACCGGCTGGTCGCCGTCGATCAGCACCGAAGGCGCGCCGGTGGCCGTGAGCTCGGTCCGCCCGTATTCGCCCCGCCCGGTCCGGGCCACCTCGCCGCCCAGCTGGCGGGCGACGAGCTGGGCGCCGTAGCAGATGCCGAGTACAGGGACGCCAAGGCCGTAGACCGCGGGGTCCAACACCGGAGCGCCGGGTACGTGCACGCTGGCCGGCCCCCCCGACAGGATGTCGCCGGCGGGCTGGCGGGCCGCCAGCTCGGCGGCGGTGATGGTGTGAGGGACGAGCTCGGAGTAGACGCTGGCTTCCCGCACCCGGCGGGCGATGAGCTGGGCGTACTGGGCGCCGAAGTCGACGACCAGGACGGTCGGCGGGGACGCCGGCGCGCCGGCCCCCGTCACTACCCGCCCATGCCCACGTGCTGGGCCCGTTGCAGCGCCTTGCCCTCGCTCTGCAGGGCCGGGGCGACCATCATCTCGGCCTTCTGAAACTCCTTGACCGTCTCGTAGCCGCACGTGGCCATGGACGTGCGCAGGCCCCCGAACAGGTTCATGCGCCCGTCGTTCTCGTGGGCCGGCCCGACCAGGATCTCCTGCAGCGTGCCGCGGGTGCTGGTGCGCACCCGGGCGCCGCGGGGCAGCGTGGGGTGGAACGTGGCCATGCCCCAGTGGAAGCCCCGCCCGGGCGCCTCCACGGCGGCGGCCAGGGGCGAGCCGATCATCACCGCGTCGGCGCCGCACACGATGGCCTTGGCCACGTCGCCCCCCGTGGCCATGCCCCCGTCGGCGATGACGTGCACGTACACGCCGGTCTCGTCGAGGTGGCGCATCCGGGCCGCCCTGGCGTCCGCGATGGCGGTGGCCTGGGGGACGCCGATACCGAGCACGCCCCGCGTCGTGCAGGCGTGGCCCGGGCCGACGCCCACGAGGACGCCGACGGCCCCGGTGCGCATGAGGTGCAGGGCCGCCTGGTAGCTGGCGCACCCGCCCACGATCACCGGCATCTGGTAGTCACGGATGACGCGCTTGAGGTTGAGCGGCTCGCGGTTCTTCGACACGTGCTCGGCCGACACGACGGTGCCCTGGATCACCAGCAGGTCGAGCTTGCCCGCCTGGATCGCGGGCAGCAGCTGCTCGGTGCGTTGGGGTGTGACCGAGGCGGCGCTCACCACGCCGGCGTCACGGATCTCCTGGATCCGTTGGGTCACGAGCTCGGGGATGATCGGGGCGGAGTAGATCTCCTGCATGCGCCGGGTGGCCTTCTCACCGTCGAGCTCGGCGATCTCCACGAACAGGGGGTCGGGGTTCTCGTACCGGGCCCACAGACCTTCGAGGTTGAGCACACCTACGCCCCCCAGGCGTCCGAGCTCGATGGCCGTGGCCGGCGACGTCACCCCGTCCATGGCCGCGCCCATGAGGGGCAGCTCGAACCGGTAGGCCTCGATCTCCCAGCTGATGTCGACGTCTTCGGGGTCGCGGGTGCGGCGGCTGGGCACGATGGCCACGTCGTCGAAGCCGTACGCCCGCCGCCCGGACTTGCCCAGCCCGATCTCCACCTCAGCCACGTTCGGCTCCTCTCGCCCGGATCCTGCCGAGCCTACCGAGCGCTCCCCGGCGGCCCGGGGACGGACGGGGGGCTATCGCAGCGGGTCGCGCCGGCGGCGACGGAGCGCCTGGCGGGCCGACACGTCCCGCACGACGTCACGCACCAGCAGGGCGGCGAACACGATCATGGCCACCAGGGCGACGACCCGGATCCAGGGCACCAGCCGCAGCAGCGCGTTCCTGTCGAGGGGGTCGACGTCAGGGTCGTCCACGAGGGCGTCGGCCACCCGCACGATGGCGATGCAGGTGGCAAAGACGATGGCGCTGACGACCAGGCCGGCCAGGGCGTGGTCGAAGCGCTCCCGGGGGACGCCCCCGGCGCGGACGCGCTCGAACTCGTCGTCGTGCACGACCCGGGCCCGACCCACGGCGGCAGTCTAGGAACCGCCGCCGGCTGCTACCGTGCGCCGCCCGTGAGGCCCCGGTGAGCACGCCGTCGCCCGGGGTGCTCGACCGCCTCTCCCGGTCCCCGGCGGTGTGGAACGGGCTGCGCTGGCTGGCCGAGGCCGGTTTCCACGGCGAGCACGCCGTGATCGCCCGCGAGCTCGGGCCCGTCCTGCATCCCGGCACCCGCCTGCTCGACCTGGGCTGTGGCACCGGCCAGTTCCGGGGGCGGGCCGGTGCCGCCCGCTACGTGGGTGTCGACCTCGAGCCGGCCTACCTGCGCTGGGCGGTGGCGCACAGAGGGCCGACCTTCGCCCGGATGGACGGGCGGGCCCTCGGGTTCCCGGCGGCGGCGTTCGACGCCGCCCTCGTCGTCGGCCTGCTCCATCACCTGGAGGACGGCGAGGCCGCCGCCGTCGTGGCCGAGCTGGCCCGGGTGCTGGCGCCGGGCGCGCCCGCCCTCGTGATGGAGGACGTGCCTCCGCCGACGCGCTGGAACGTGCCCGGGCGGCTCATGCACGCCCTCGACCGCGGCGACCACATCCGGGCCGAGGACGGCTACCGCGCGCTGTTCGCCCCCGCCTTCGCTGTCGAGCGGGCCTACCCCATGCGCTCGGGCATCTGCGACTACACCGTCCTGGGCCTCAGGCGCGGGCGATGACGAGGAGCGAGAGGCCCGCAGGCAACGAGGCGTGACGCAGCACGGCCCGCTCCATGGCGGCCAGGCGCAGGGCGACACCGGCGACACCCGCGGTGCCGGAGGTGCCGCTGTCGAGGTCGCTGGCGGTGCGCCCCCGCTCGAGCACCGCCTTCACCGCCGCCGGCGGGGCCAGGAACGCGTAGACGCCCGTGGCCCGCTCGACGGTGAGCCCGGCCGCCTGGCACCAACCGACCAGCTCGGCCCGGCGGAAGCGCCGGGCGACGTGGGTGACGCGGTCGTGGGCCCGCCGGAGCCGTTTCAGGCCGGGCTCGAACAGGCACAGCACACCGCCGGGCCGCAGCACGCGGGCGAAGCCGGCGATGGCGTGCTCGGGATCGGCCAGCAGTCGGTGGTAGAGGACGTTGACGCTCAGCACGGCGTCGAAGGCGCCGGAACGGAACGCCAGCGCGGCGGCGTCGCCGGCGGTGAGCCCGACGGGGGCGTGGGCCCGGGTGCTCTCCCGGTAGAGCTGGAGGGCGAGGGGCTCGACGTCGTTGCCCACCACGGCGCCGTACTGGGCCATCCAGGCGCCGGTGGTGCCACCGCCGCAACCGGCGTCGAGGAAGCGGCCGCCGGGGGCGAGGCGCGGGCCGAGCTCCTGGCGCAGGACGGCCAGGGTGGCGTCGTACCACCAGTGCCCGGTGTCGCGCTCGGCCTCGCGCCGGTACTCGTCGAGCTCCACGTGCTGCCCTCCACGTCGGGTCCACCACCTACGCTGCCCTCCGTCGTGGAACGAGCTCAGCGCAACGTGGCGGTGGAGCGTACGCCGGCCGCCGTGCCGGGCCGGATGACGGCGGCCGGCCCCGCCGTCGCCACGGCGGCCACACCGCCGCCCGCCGGCGCCCCGGCTACGCGGTCGCGGTGGCGCCTCGGCACCGGCGGGCTCCATGTGCTGGCGGCCTGGCTGGTGTCCCGGCTGGTGGCCGGCACCGCCCTGGTGCTGGGCGGGTCACCGAGCGTCGACAAGCTCACCTTCGGCTGGTTCAACGGCTGGGACGGGATGTGGTACCAGCTCATCGCCGGCGAGTGGTACGACAACTATCCGCACAACTCCGCCGGCCAGACCAAGTGGCCGTTCTTCCCGCTGTTCCCGGCTCTCACCCGAATCACCAAGGAGCTGGGCGTCCCGTGGCGGCCGTCGTCGGTGCTGGCGGCCAACCTCGTGGCCATCGTCGCCCTGGCCGGCGTGTGGACGCTGGCCTCGATGCACCTGTCGCGGCGGGCGGCCGTGCTGTCGGTGTGGTTCGTGGCCCTGTTCCCCACCTCGCTCACGCTCGTGATGGGGTACCCGTCGTCGCTGTACCTGGCCGGCGCGGTGTGGGCCTTCGTGTTCGCCGAGCGTCGCCAGGACCTGGCCGCCGGCGTGTGCGCCGCCGTCGCCACCATGGCCCGGCCCAACGGCTTCGTGGTGCCGCTGGCCCTGGCATTGGCGGTGTGGTGCCGGGAGCGGGAGGAACCGCTGCCGGTGCGGGCTCGCCGGGCGGTGGCGGTTGGGGTGCCCGCGGGCATCGCCTTTGCCGTGTGGTGCGCGCTGTTGTGGCGCTGGTCGGGCAACCCGTTCATCTTCTTCTCGGCCAAAAACGGCTGGGACGAGATCACGATCTTCGAGTTCCTCGACCAGCCCGGCATCCACGGGGTGTCACGGGCGGCCTACCCGCACCTGTTGGCCGTGGGCGTGGCGATCGTGTTCCTGGCGGCGGCCTGGCGCCAGGCGTGGTTCCGCCTGGAGTGGAAGGTGCTCGCGGTGCTGTCGCTGGTGCCCTCGCTCGTGCTCGGCATCGTGGGCATCGGCCGCTACGCCGCCGAGTGCTTCCCCGTCGCCCTGGCCGCCGGCAGCACGCTCGACCGGCTGCCCGCCCGACGGGTCACCGCCCCGGCGTTCCTCGTGCTGTGCGCCGCCGGGCTCGCCTATTTCGGTGTGCTCGTCGCCCGCTTCCGCTTCGTGCCCTGAACCCTCGGTGGCATGCTCCGCTCTATGAGTGAAAGCGAAGACGTCACGGTGGCCGACGCGCCCGAGCAGGACCGCTTCGTCGTGCGGGTGGGCGGCCAACCGGCGGGGTTCGCCGCCTACGAGCTCGACGGTGACCGCATCGTGTTCACCCACACCGAGATCGACGACGCCTACGAGGGCAAGGGGCTCGGCTCGCGCCTGGCCTCGGCCGCCCTCGACGACGCCCGGGCCCGGCGGCTGATCGTCGTCGCCAACTGCCCCTTCATCGCCGGCTACATCCAGCGCCACCCCGAGTACGCCGACCTCACCGCCTGACCCCGCGAGCCCGGCGGCCCGGCGGCACCGCACCTCGATGCGCGCCCTCGAGTCTCGGCGCACCAGGCGCAGGTTCTGCTCGTGTCTACTGGTTCTGCTCGTCTGGTGCGCCGAGTGTTCCTGGTCCGCCGAGACGCCCGGAGCACGGGGCGGGCCGCTGCGGCCGGCCAACGCAGGCGGTGCACCCTCGGGGCGGCGGCCGCCCGCTAGCGTCGGCCCACCGTGGCGACCGACCCGGAGCTGCTCAGCGCGTTCGCCGGCCGCCGGTGCCTGGTCACCGGTGGCCTGGGCTTCATCGGCGCCAACCTCGCTCTCGCCCTCGCCGCGGCCGGCGCCCGGGTCAGCGTCGTCGACGCCCTCGTGCCCCAGCACGGGGGTGACCGGCGCAACCTCCCCCGCACCGGGCCCATCGAGGTCGTCGTAGCCGGCATCGGCGAGCGCGACCAGGTCGCCCCCCTCGTGGCCCGCGCCGACGTGGTGTTCAACGTGGCCGGCCAGGTCAGCCACCTCGAGTCGATGACCGACCCGCTGCGCGACCTCGAGCTGAACGTGCGCAGCCACCTCGCCTTCCTCGAGATCCTGCGGGCCGAGCGCCCCGACGTCCCGGTGGTGCACACCTCGACACGCCAGGTGTACGGGCGGCCCCGCTACCTGCCCGTGGACGAGGACCATCCCACCGCGCCGGTCGATGTCAACGGCATCGACAAGCTGGCCGGCGAGCAGCTCCACCTCCTGTACGCCAGCGTCCACGGCCTGCCCGTGAGCGCGCTGCGGCTCACCAACGTCTACGGCCCCCGCCAGAGCCTGGTGCGCGACGGCCTCGGGTTCCTGCCCGTGTTCGTGCGCAAGGCCCTGGCCGGCGACACGATCACCGTGTACGGCGACGGGCGCCAGCAGCGCGACTGCCTCCACGTCGACGACGTCGTGCGGGCCCTGGTGGCCGCCGCCCTCACCCCCGATGCCATCGGCCAGGTGTTCAACCTCGGCCACCCCGAGCCGATGTCGCTGCTCCAGATCGCCGAAGCCACGGTGGCCGCCGCCGGCGCCGGGCGGGTCGAGCTGGTGCCCTGGCCCCCCGATCACGCCGCCATCGACATCGGCAGCTTCTCGGGCGACTACTCCCGGGCCAAGCAGGTGCTGGGGTGGGAGCCCACCGTCGACTTCAGCGACGGCATCGCCGCCACCCTCGACTTCTACCGCCGCCACCAGTGGTACCGGTCGTCGACCTGAGGCGGCGGGCGGCGAGACACCACGACGCCTTCCTCGCCGCCGCCAGCCGCGTGCTCGCCTCCGGCCAGCTGTTGCTGGGGGCCGAGACCGAGGCCCTCGAGGCCGAGCTGGCCGCCTGGTCGGGCCAGGCCGAGGCGGTGGCGGTGTCGTCGGGAGCGGCGGCCCTCCAGCTCGCCCTGGTCGCCCTCGGCATCGGCCCCGGCGACGAGGTGCTCGTTCCCGCGTTCACCGCCGTGCCCACGGCCTCGGCCGTCGCCGCCACCGGCGCGCTCCCCGTACCCGTCGACGTCGACGAGCACACCGCCGCCCTCGACCCCGCGGCCGCCGACAAGGCCATGGGCGAGCGGGTGCGGGCGGTCGTGCCGGTGCACCTCTACGGGCGCCCGGCCCCGCTGCCCGACCTCGGCGTGCCCGTCGTGGAGGACGCCGCCCAGGCCCACGGCGCGCTCGACGCGAGCCAACCCCGGGGAGCCGCCCTCGCCTACAGCTTCTACCCCACCAAGAACCTGGGCGGCATCGGGGACGGCGGGGCGGTCCTCAGCGACGACCCGGACCTGGCCGGGCGCGTGCGCCGGCTGCGCACCCACGGTATGGCCGCCGGCTACGAGCACGGGGCGGTGAGCCAGAACCACCGGATGAGCGAGATCGAGGCCGCCTGGCTGCGCCTGGTGCTCACCACGCTGGCCGACGCCAACCGGCGCCGCCGCCAGATCGCGCGCCGCTACCGGGAGGCCGCCCCGCAGTTGTGCTGGCACGCCGACCACCCCGACCACGTCCACCATCTGTGCGTGGTGCGGGTGCCCGACCGGGAGCGCTTTCGGGCCGCCCTCGCCGCCGGCGGCGTGGCCACGGCCGTCCACTATCCCCTCGCCCTCACCCAACAGCCCGCCTACCGCCACCTCACCCGCCACCCGTGCCCGCGGGCCGAGGCGTGGGCGGCCCAGTGCGTCACCCTGCCGTGCTTCCCCGAGCTCCGCGACGACGAGGTGGACACCGTGTGCCGCGCCCTGGCGGCAACGGCGCCGTCGTCGTCGGCGGCGCCGTCGGCGGCGGCGACCCCGTGACCTCGCCACGCCTCATGGACGCCGCCCCCGCCCTGCCCGCCAACGCCTCGGTCACCAGCATCAGCGCCTTCCTCCCCTGCTACAACGACGCCGACGCCATCGGGAAGATGGTGCGCGACGCCCACCACGCCCTCGAGCTGCTGGTCGAGGACTTCGAAGTGATCGTGGTGGACGACGGCTCCACCGACGACAGCGCCGCCGAGCTGGCCCGCCTGGCCGCCGAGCTGCCCCGGCTGCGGGTGGTGCGCCACGAGGTCAACCGGGGCTACGGCGGCGCCCTCATCACCGGGTTCGCCACCGCCACCAAGGAGTGGATCTTCTACACCGACGGAGATGCCCAGTACGACGCCTCCGAGGTGGCGACGCTGGTGGCCGCCGTGCAGCCTGACACCGACATCGTCCAGGGCTGGAAGATCATGCGCGGCGACCCCTGGTACCGAGTCGTGATCGGCCGCGTGTACCACTACACGGTGAAGGCGTTGTTCGCGCTGCCGGTGCACGACACCGACTGCGACTTCCGCCTCTTCCGGCGCAGCCTCCTGCAGAAGGCACCCCTGGTGTCCACCAGCGGGGTCATCTGCGTGGAGATGATGCGCAAGTTCTCGGTCACCGGTGCCCGGTTCGTCGAGGTGCCGGTGCACCACTACGCCCGGCCCCACGGCCGCAGCCAGTTCTTCCGCCTGCCCCACATCGCCCGCGCCAGCGTCCAGCTGGCGTCGCTGTGGGGGCGTCTCGTGGTGCTGCGGCGGCGCCGGTGACGCTCGTCCCGGTGACGCCCCGGCGCACTGCGCTGCTCGTGCTCGTGGCCCTGCTGCTGGCGGCGGCGGCGGCGACGGCCGCGGCGACGATGACGACGCCGGCGCCCGCCGACGCCCGCCAGACACCCGGCACGACGCCGGCGCCCGCCGGCGCCCGCCAGACACCCGGCACCACGGTGGCCGACGCCCGGGACGACTCGGGCGGCGTGATCCCCCGGCCCAACTCGGGCCACCCGCCGACGGCCTCCGGCGACCGCGGTGGCTGGGCGCAGCTCACCCTGTTCGGCATCGTCACCGCCGGCCTGGCCTTCATCGCCGCCACCATCGTGCGCACGTCGCGACGAGCCCGGCGCGCCCGCACCCCGCCGCACTAGCGGCGAACGCGACACGGTCCCGGCCGCGTGCCGGGACCGTGTCGTTCCTGGTTGTTCAGAGGTACATCTCGGCGCACCTGGCGGTGCGCGCGTTGCCGGCGGCCGCAGTCGCGGACGGCGAGGTCACGCTGCACACGGCGAGGGTCGCTCGCGAGCCGGCTCGTAGCCGGTCAGGGTCGGGAGCACCCGCTGGCAGGGACGACGCCGCCGCGACTCCGGGAGGTGCTGGGACCGGCCGGCTACCCCACCGCCCCCCGGTGCGACCGCCCCGTCACCAGTCCGGTGGAGTGTCCTCTCCGGATGCTGCTGACGTTGCCATAGCTCGCACCTCCCCTTGTGGACGGTGGAAGACGAACTGCTGGGGCAAAGGTGCGCCCCTCAGTGACGGATGTCAACCCCCCGCACGAAGCAGGTCGGAGCAGAAGGCAGCCGTGCCCGACACCAGCGCGTGGGGCGCCTCCCACGGGACGAAGTGGCCGCAGTCGCGCAGCAGGAAGGGGCCCACGTGGCGGGCGAACACAGCGGCCGCCATGGCGTCGAAGTCGGGGTACAGCACGTGGTCGCTGGCGCCGAACAGCACCAGCGTGGACGTGTGGTCGTTGGAGGCGAGGAGCGGCGGCTCGCTCCGGGCGGCCTCGCTGAAGGTGGACTCGTAGGGCCGGAAGCTGGCCCGCAGGGAGGGGGCCGAGGCGAAGGGCTCGGTGTGGAAGTCGACCGCTGGGCTGCCGCCGTAGCGCCCGGGCGGCGCGGCGGCGTCGATGAAGGCGCCGGGGTGGGCCCAGAAGCGACTGGTGTAGAAGGTGGCGATGTAGCGCCGGCGGGCTTCGGGCGTGGACAGCTCGGCGGCCAGGGCCTCGGCGTCGGTGCCCTGGCGCACGAAGTAGTCGCTCGCCTCCCGAGCGGGCCGGGTGCGCAGGCCGGTCATGCGGTCCTTCAGGTAGGGCAGGGGCGAGTTGAACAGCACCATCCGGTCGACCCACTCGGGGTGGCGCAGGGCGAGGTCCTGGATCACCGGGCCCCCGAGGTCGCCCCCGACGAGCACCACCCGGTCGTGGCCGAGATGGTCGTGCACCAGGGCGTACACGTCGTGGGCGTGGGTGGGGACGTCGCCGTAGGGGCCGGGGCCCACGTCGGAGTCGCCGAAGCCGCGCAGGTCGGGGGCGACGACCTCGAACCCGGCGGCGGCCAGGGGGGCGATCACGCGCCACCAGATGCGCTTGGTCTCGGGCCACCCGTGGACGCACACGAGTGGGACCCCGCCCTGGCCCTCGTGCACATAGGCCTGGACGAAACCCCGCGGCGAGGCGGTCTGGATGGTGTAGCGCTGGGGATCGAGGTCGGCGTCGCTCACGGGGCCTCCTCGTAGGTGCGCACCTCGACCAGGAGGCCGTCGGGGTCGCGGACATAGATCGACCGGCCGACGCCGCGCGCCCCGAACCGGGGCCCCTCGTCCTCGACCGTGATCCCGGGCGTGGCCCGCAGCGCGTCGAGCCCCTCGACGTCCGTGACGAAGCAGATGTGGTCGAGGCGCTGGTGCTCGGGCGCCAATGGGCCGGGGAGGATGTCGATGATCGTGGCCTCGTCGACGCGCAGCGACGGGAACGGCGCCTGCCCGGCCCGCCACTCCTCGAGGCGCAACCCGTCGAGGCCGAGATGGCGCTGGTACCAGGCGAGGCTGCGTTCGACGTCGGCGACGACGAGCACGATGTGGTCGAGGGCAGAGGCGGTGGCGACGGGAGCGACGACGGCCATCTCCTGTCCCTAGCACGCCCAGAGGTGCACGAGCCCGTAGGCCCGGTCGGGGCGCCACTGCTCGGCGGCCGCCAGGGCGCCGGCCGGATCGGCCCGCCGCCCGAGGCGCTCGAGGGCGCGGCGCACGCCCAGGTCGGTGGGGACGAAGGCGTCGGGGTCCCCCAGCGCCCGCAGAGCCACGTAGGTGGCGGTCCACGGGCCGATGCCGGGCAGCGCCACCAGGGCGGCGGTCGTTGCCGCGGTGTCGGCGCCGGGGTCCAGCACGACCTCGCCGCCGGCCAGGGCGACGGCCAGGCGGCGCAGCGCCCGGGCCCGGGCGCCGGTGAGCCCGAGGCCGTCCAGGTGGGCGGCGGCCACGGCGGCGGCCGACGGGAAGCCGTGGGTGAGCGTGCTGTCGTCGGGCTGCGCCAGCGGTTCGCCGGCCCGCGCCACCAGGCGCCCGGCCAGCGTCCGGGCGGCGGCCACCGAGACCTGCTGGCCGAGGACGGCCCGCAGGGCGAGCTCGTGGGCATCGACGGTGCGGGGCACTCGGCGTCCGGGGGTGGCGGCGACCGCGG
>JBIOZN010000183.1:0-5958 GCA_044871175.1 Acidimicrobiales bacterium
CGCCGGCTCTACCAGCGCCACGGGTTCGAGGTGATGGACGAGATCTCGGTCGACGGCTGCCCGCCGCTCTGGCCGATGTGGCGGTCACTCGCGCGCTGATTCCGGACGGCACCGTCGGCGGGCCAGCCGCCCGGACACCGACCCAGCCCCCTGCTTGCGGCCGTCGCTGACGGGTGAGGAGTTGGGGCAGGACGATCCCACCTCCGCACCGGAAGGCAAGCGGCGCGGGCAACGCTCCGTGTCGACGCTCGCTCGGCCCACAACCAGAGACCGGCCATGACGGATGGCTCACCGGCCCAACGCCCACCACGTCGCTCGGCCGAGCCGAAAGTGTCACACCCCCTTGTCACAATGCACCCATGACCGAACAGCTCCCCCTCCTCCCCGAGCCCACCGCCTCACGGCTGCGCCTTTCCGACCATGCCCGGCGTCTCGGGTTGGCCGGCGTGGCCCGGGCGCGCCAAGTGCTCGACGATGCCGCCCGCCGTCGCACCGACCAGGAAGCGGCGGCCACAGCCGAGCGTCAGGCGGCGGCCGAGCACGCCGGCTTACGCAGCGCCCGCCGCCCGGCCGCCTAGCGCCGCCGGCGGGCCGTACCCGGGCCCCCGGGCGCGACTGGTTGGCCGCACGCGAGCGCCCCGAGTCGCGTGGCTGGCGGCAGCCGCGGGCGCGTGGCTGGCGGCAGCCGCGGGCGCCGCCGCCCCGGGCCGCTTGGCGCCGAACGAGGCGCGACAGGGATCCGTCGCGGGGCGCCGGGGCGAGGCCACGGGCCGGTGGCTGCCGTCGGCCCGTCGCCCCGACGGCGCGCCGCCGGACGGCTCAGCTTCCGGCCGGCGAAAGGGCTCGCACCGCCTCGGCGTGGTCGAGCGCCACCAGCGGCATGATCGCCAGCGACGACGTCGTGACCCCGTTCTCGAAGTAGCGCCCGATCTGGGCCCGGCACGCCTCGGGCGGCCCGTGCACCACCAGCTCGTCCACGACGTGGTCGGGGATGGCGGCCAACGCCGCCTTGCGGTCGCCGGCCGCCCAGGCCGCCCACATGTCGCCCAGTACGTCGCCCCGCCCCAGCCACCGGTGGAACTCTGCGTACACGGGGACGTTGAGATAGGCCGCGATCGCCCGCCGGGCGCCTTCGCGCACCTTCTCGGTGTCGGCCGACGGGCACACGAAGATGCGAGCGACGATCTCGGCCCCGGGTTGCTCGGCGTGCACCACGCCGGCCACGGTGCGGACATCGTCGGCCGACAGCCAGTTGATGATGGCGCCGTCCCCCTCGCGGCCCGCCAAGCGCAGCATGCCCTCGCGCAGGGCGGCAACCAGGATGGGCGGCTTCACCTCGGGCCGCACGCCGAGTCGGAAGCCGTCCACCGCGAACGTGTCGTACTGCCGCGTCACCTTCTCGCCCGTGAAGGCGTCGCGCAGGAACCGCACGACGTCGCGCACGCGCTTGTACGGGTTCTCGAAGGGGATCCCGTTCCAGCGATCGACGATGACGTTGGACGACGACCCGACGCCGAAGGCGAACCGCCCCGGGGCGGCGTCGGCCATGGCGGCAACGCTCTGGGCCAGGCACGCCGGGCCACGGGTGAACGCCGGGACGATGGCCGTGCCCAAACGGAGGCGCGGCTCCCAGGCCGCCGCCAGGGCCAGGGGTGTGAAGGCATCAGCGGTGTCGGACTCGGCCGACCAGATGTCGGTGTAGCCCAGGTCGGCGAGCTCGACCAGTTGCTCGCGTTGGGCGTGCAGGTGGCCGGGCAGCGGCACGGTCATGCCCGGGCGGACGGGGCGGGCGCCGGCGGCGGGCGAACCGGAGACGGCCGAACCAGACGCGGCCGAACCAGACGCGGGCGAACCGGAGGCCGGCGGACCAGAGGTGGGCGTGTTCGTCATCGGGCAGGGTCTCCTTCCCAGTAGCGGACGATGCAGCTCTGGCTGGCGGTCGCCAGCAGCGTGCCGTCGGTGGCCCACATGTGCACGAGCCCGTGCGCGAACCCCCGCTCCACGTTGTGGACCTGGATGTCGAGCAGCACCCATTCGGTGGGCACCAGGCGGCCCACCCGCAGCGTGTTGTCGAGGCTGTTGCCGCCACCCTGGATGCCCAGGGCTTGGCCCACGCCGCTAGGGACATGGTCACCGAGGACGGCCAGCGCGGCCGCGTCGACCGTGTCGATCACCTCGGGGATGCGCGCCCACAGCAGCGTGCGACCGTCCCCCGGCGTGCCGTCGAGCTCGTCGAACATCCGCCCGCGCGCCACGCGCAGGTCGATGCGCTCGCTGATCGTGCCGGCGCCGGGGCGGCGGGGCAAGCGTGGCGGCGAATCCTCGGGCGACGACGCCTCGGGCATCACTTCGAACTGCCCCAGCCGGTCGAAGGGCCGATCGCCGAGGGCCGCGTTCACCGTGAGGATCTCCCGGTTGCCCACGTGGCCCACCGCCCGGGCCTGGGTGACGTGCTTGCCGTCCACCGCCATGGTGACGTCGACATCCAATACCTGGCCGGTGGTGGCGTAGGCCAGATACTGTGCCGTCGCCCAGATGCACGGCCGGCCGCTGGTCCCCTCCATGGCCGCGATGGCCGCGCCCAGGCCACATCCGCCGAAGAGGAACCCGCCCAACGTCACCAATCCGGGCGCCACGTCGAGGTTCCACCGGTAAGGGTTGTGGGTCGGCCGCAGGCCGAGGAACGTGCGGGCGTCCATCGGCGGCGGAAGCTACTGCCTCGGCTGGGCCCCACCCGGAGGCCCGCCGCATCCGCCGCATCCGCCGCCGCATCCGCCGCCGCATCCGCCGCCCCCGCCGCCGCATCCGCCGCCGCCGCCGCCGCCGCTGCCGCCGCATCCGCCGCCGCCGCCGCCGCATCCGCATCGCATCAGGAGCCGGCGTGCACACCGGCCGGTACCGTTGCCCGTCCGTGATCCTCGTCTGCGGCGAAGCGCTCATCGACTTGGTGCCCGCCGGCCCCGACGACGACCTGCTGGCCCCGCGACCCGGCGGCGGGCCGTTCAACACCGCCGTCGCCCTCGGGCGGTTGGCCGTCCCGACCAGCTTCTGCGGCCGGTTCTCGACCGATGCCTTCGGGCGCCGCCTGCGCCACGAGCTCACGGCCGCCGGCGTCGACCTCCGCCATGCGCCCGTGGGCCACGAGCCCACCACGCTCGCCGTGGTGCAGCTCTCACCCGCCGGCGAGGCCGAGTACGACTTCTACAACGAGGGCACCGCCGACCGCGCCCTCAGGCCCGACGAGGTGCCCGCGACCCTGCCCGACAACGTCACCGCGTGCCATTTCGGGACGCTGTCACTGGTACTCGAGCCCGAAGCCACCACCCTCGAGGGTCTGATGGCGCGGGCCCACGCCGCCGGTGTGGTTGTGGCGCTGGACCCCAACGTGCGCCCCGTGCTCATTCCCGATCGCGACGCCTATCGCGCCCGCTTCGAGGGTTGGCTGGCGCTTGCCGACGTGGTGAAGGTGAGCGCCGCCGACCTGGCGTGGCTCCACCCCTACGACGAGCCGGCGACGGTGCTCGAACGCTGGCAGGCGGCCGGTCCGGCCGTCGTGGTGTGTACCGACGGAGCACGCGGCGCCACCGCCGTGGGTCCCGGCGGCCGGGCCCGGATTTCCGCCCCGCGAGTCGCCGTCGCCGACACCATCGGCGCGGGCGACGCCTTCAACGCCGGCCTCCTCGCCTGGTGGCACGACCACGACCAGCTGCGCCGGGCCGCGCTCACCCGCCTCGACACCAGCGAGCTCGAGGCCGCCCTCGCCTTTGCCGCCGGCGTCGCCGCCTTCACCTGCACCCGGCCGGGGGCCGACCCGCCCTGGCGTCACGAGCTGGACGCCATGGCATCGCCGCCGCCCCAGTCCGGCCCCCCGTGACGGCACCCGTCCGCCCACCGGCAGCCACGGCCGGGCGACCGGCGGGGCGAGCCCTCGCCATCGGCCTGGTCATGGCCATCACCATGAACGCCTTCGAGGCCATGGCCGTCGTCACCGCCATGCCCGCAGTCGCCGCCGACCTGAACGGCGACCGCCTCTACGGCGCCGCCTTCAGCGCCTACATGCTGGCCAACCTGGTGAGCCTCGTCGCTACCGGTGAGCAGGCCGACCGCACCGGTCCGGCCCGCCCCTTCCTGGCCGGCGTCGCCTGCTTCGCCGCCGGCCTGATCGTGGCCGCAGCCGCCCCCACCATGCTGGTCGTCGTCGCCGGCCGGGCCCTGCAGGGCGCGGGGGCGGGCGCTCTGGGCAGCGTCGCCTACATCGCCACCAGCCGCGCCTACCCGGTCGAGCAGCAGCCCCGCCTGTTCGCGCTGCTGTCGGCAGCCTGGGTCGTGCCCAGCCTGGTCGCGCCCGCCCTGGCCGGGGTGGTCACCGAACAGCTCCACTGGCGATGGGTGTTCGCGGGCTTGCTGCCCCTGCTGCCCGTGCTCGTCGTCCTCGCCCTTCCCGCCCTGCGCACCCTGCCGCCGCCGGTCCGTCACCCCGGCGCCGAGCGGCGGCTGCCCCGCGCGGTCGTGCTGGCCGCCGGCACCGGCCTCGTCGTCACCGGGCTCCAGACCGACCGCTGGTGGATCGCCGTCCCCGTCATCACCATCGGCGCGGCCGTCGCGCTGCCCGCCCTCGGCCGCCTGCTTCCGCCCCGAACCGCGCGGGCGGCGCCCGGCCTGCCCGCCGTCGTCGCCTGCCGGCTCCTCGTGAACCTGGCCTTCTTCGGCACCGACGCGTTCGTGCCCCTGGCCGCCAACCGCCTCCACGGCGTGGGCATCCTGGCGGCCGGCCTGGTGATCACGGGCGCCTCGCTCACCTGGTCGGCCGGGGCGCAGCTGGCCGTGCGTCAGGGGCGCCGCAACCTGCCCTCCTCGATCGTGCGGGCCGGCTTCGCCACCATCGCCGCCGGGATCGCCGGCGCACTGGCCGTGGCCTTCCCGTCCACCCCCTTGGTCACCACGTTCGTGGCCTGGACGGTGGCCGGCCTGGGCATGGGCCTCGTCTTCAACACGACCTCGGTGACGGCGATGACGACCGCGCCGACCGGGCGGGAGGGAGTGGTGTCCAGCCAGTTGCAGATCGCCGATACCCTCGGCTTCGCCGTCACCGGGGGGACCGGCGGCGCCCTCGTCGCCCTGGCCGACCGGGGCGCGTTCACCCTCACCACTGCCCTCGTGGTCCAGTTCGGCCTCGCCCTGGCCTTCGCCCTGGTCGGGGCTGCGCTCGCCGGACGTGTGCGCGCACCGGCTCAGGCCGTCGCAGGGGCCGACCGGGCCCAGCCGGCGCCCATGCGGTTGCCCTCCGAGCCCGCATAGTCCGCCCGTGCACCATTCGGGCACAGTGAGGTGATGTCCACGGTCGCACGCGTCGGCGCCGGCGTGTTCGGCGCCGCGCTCGTGCTGGTGACGCTGGTCGAGGCGATGAAGACGGTCGTCGTGCCACGCGCCGTGAGCTCGTTCACCGCCCGTTTCGTCTTCATCGGCGTGCGGCGAGTCTTCGACGCCGTCGTGCCCGCACGACGCGGCTTCGACGCCCGCGACCGCGCCCTCGCCTTCTACGCGCCGGTGGCGCTGTTGCTGCTCCCGGGCCTCTGGGTGGCGCTGGTGCTGGTCGGGTTCGCCTTCCTGTATTGGGGCACCGGCCTGGACCCGCTCAGCCAAGCCCTCACCGTCAGCGGGTCGTCGGTGACGACGCTCGGGTTCGCCCGCGACGACGTCGGGGTGCATACGGCCCTGTCGGTGTTGGAGGCGTTGCTGGGCCTCGGGATCATCGCCCTGATGATCTCCTACCTGCCCACGATCTACGGCACGTTCGGCCGGCGGGAATTGCTGGTCAGCCGGCTCGAGGCACGGGCTGGCAGCCCACCGTCGCCGGGCGAGCTGTTCACCCGGGCCGGGCGCATCCTGGGGCTCGACGACCTCGACGACCTGTTCGTGCGCTGGGAAGAGTGGTTCGTCGACGTGGGCGAGAGCCAC
>JBIOZN010000184.1:0-12678 GCA_044871175.1 Acidimicrobiales bacterium
CCTCGGCGCGCACGGTTGCCCTGCGCCTCACCGGGTCGGTGCGGGCCGCCGAGGCGGCCGCCATCGACGCCTTCACCGACGCCCTGGTGCGGTGGCGGCGGGTCGGTCGGCTCCCCCATCGCAACGCGTGGGTGTTGCGGCGCGCCGTCGACGACGCCCTCGACCGGGCCCGCCACGACCCGCCCTCGGTGCGGGCCGAAGACGAAGAGCCCGAGGTGCGCCGGGCGCTGGTGGCCGCCCTGCTCCAGCTCACGCGCCGCCAGCGGGAGGCGATCGTGCTGCACCACCTGGCCCGCCTGCCGCTGCCCGAGGTTGCCGCCGCCCTCGGCGTATCCCAGGAGACGACCCGAGCCGAGTTGCACGACGGCGTGGCCGGGCTACGGGCCCTGCTCGATCGCCCCGGGGCACCGGCGTGAGGCCCTTCCGCCGCCCCGAGGAGGCGCTCGCCATCGTGCGCGCCCGCGCCGCCCGCCAGCAGCGCCGGCGCCTGGTGTTGGGCGCCGCCATCGCCGCCGGCGCCGTCATCGTGCTGGTGGTGGGGTTGGCGTTGCGCGGCGGTGGCGACGGCGGCTCACCCGCCGCACCCACCGTGCCCCCGGGGCCTGCCCCCGCCGTCGACGTGGTGGGCGCCGACAACGGCCTGCCCGACGGGTTCAACCCGCTCGCCGTCGTCGCCGGGCCCAACGGCTGGGTCACGGCCACGGCCCAGGCCGCGGGTGAGCAGGGCCGGCCCAACCCCGTGTGGCGCTCGGCCGACGCCCGCACGTGGGAGGCGCCGGCGGCCGACGTGTTCGGGCCGCTCACGGTCAACGCCCTGGCCGCCACGCCACAGCGCTTCGTCGTGGCGGTGACGGCCCCGGACGGCTCGGGCCAGCTGCTGGCGTCGGCCGACGGCACCGCCTGGCAGGCGACCGGGCCGTTGGAGGCGGGCGACACCGGCACCAGCCTGCGGGCGGCCGGCGACCGCTTCTACCGCTCCACGTCGGCCGGGCTGCAGGTGTCGGCCGACGGGGCCGTGTGGACGCCGGCCGGCGCGGGCGGCCAGCCTCTCACCGGCGTCAGCCTGGTGACCACCACCGGCACCACCTACCTCGCCGTCGGGCTGGCGGCCGACGGCACGGTGACGGGCATGTGGGGCTCACCCGACGGCACCACGTTCACCGCCCTGCCCACCCCGGCGGCCATCCCCGGCGTCGCCGCCGTGGCCGGAGGCGGCGGGGCGGCGGTGGCGGCCTACCGGGGGACGCCGAGCGACGCCGGGTGCGACGCCGCCGCTGGCCCCCAGCGCGACTGCACGTGGCCGATGTCGTTCACGCCCCTCGACCCGGCCACGGGGGCGGCGGCACCCGCGCCGGCGGCGGCCTTCACCACCGCCGACCCCGACCCCCACCTGGTGGCGGGGGCGGCCGGGTGGGTCGCGTTGCAGCGCGACGGCGACAAGGTCGTGGTGTGGAGCTCGGCCGACGGCCGGGCCTGGGGCCGCTCGGGTGACACCCTGCCGGTGGCGACGGGCACGCGGTCGGTGGCGGCGGGCGGAGCGACCGCGGTGGCCGTGGCCGGCGCCGCCCGCGGCGATGCGCCCCGGGTGGGCCTGATCACCGCGCCGAGCTGAGGCGGCTGCGGGGCCCGGGGACGGGCCGGGCGGACGGCACTCTCGCGGTGAGGGCGTGCCGTGTCGCTCCCGGACGTCTCGGCGCCAAACCCGCCATATGTGCGGAAACCGCGCCGAGAGTTGACCGGCGCCGCAGCTGAGCGGCGCCGGAGGCGCCGAGGGCAGTGACCAGGGTGATCAGGCCGGCGGGCCGAGCTTCCGCCCGGCGGCCACGTAGGCGGCGGCCCGGGCCAGCCGGTCAGGGTCGTCGCGCACGTTGGCGATGCCGGCGTTGCACCGCAAGCACAACAACCCGCCCAAGGCCCCGCTCACGTGGTGGTGGCCGACGTGGAGCGACTGCCCGTCCTTGGGTGCGTCTCGGCGTACTGCTCCGGGCTCTCGACCCGCCAGCGTTGCCCGCGCCCAATCGCTCGAGCACGAAACTGCGGATCGTCGCGGTACTTGGCCGCCCGCGGGGCCAGGTTGCATTCCTTGCACTCGCTGCGGTACCCGTCCTGCATGCCCTTTGCACGATATACTCCGACAGGGGCTTGGTTAGCCCGCAGAGTCGACACTGCTTCAGCCTTCCCCTTTCAACGGAACACGGTGTGCGTGACCTGGGGGAAGATCAGGCCGACATCGTCGATTCTAGCGTTACTCGCCACCCTTCTGGACGTACGATTTCACGAACTCCTCAGCGTTGTCCTCTAGCACTTCGTCGATTTCATCCAAAAGATCGTCGAGTTCGGCCTTCAATTTCTCACCGCGCTCGGTGCTGGGCGGCGCCTCCTCCACGACCTCCTCGGTCCGCTGGGGAGCGGGCCGTTGCTTCTGTTGACGCTCAGCCATGTCACCTTCTCCCTACGAGCCCAGCCGCTCGAGCAGCTCGGATGGGGTCCTGCTGTCGTCCAGCAAGCTAGCGACGTGAGCCGCCGTTCCACGTAGCGGTTCCATCATCGGCACGCGCCGTAGCGGGTCGGCCCCCACGTCGAACACGAGCGAATCCCAGTTGGCGGCCACGATCGAATCGGCCCACTTCTGCAGGCAGCGCCCCCGGAAATAGGCCCGAGTCGTCTCCGGCGGCTCGGTCATGGCCCGCTCGACCTCGGCATCGGTGGTGATGCGCTCGAGGCCGACCCGGTCGGCCAGGCTCTTGCCCGCGCGGATGTCGTGGTACTGCAGGTCGAACAACCGCACCTTGGCGTCGCGCCAGGACAGCCCGTGGCGCTCCTTCAGGCCTTGGAGCACCCGGAGCTTGGCCACCCAGTCCACCTGCGACGCCACCGTCATGTAGTCGAGCTCCAGGCCCGACAGCACGCTCTCCCAGCGCCGCAGGACGTCGGCGCCGACCTCCTCGCCCACCGCCTCCAACCCCCGCTCCCGCTCGTACTTCTTGGCCGCCTCGAGCAGGCGCCACTGGATGTCGAGGGCGGTCATCTGGCGCCCGTCGGCCAGGGCCAGCGGGCGGGCGAGGGTGAGGTCGTGGCTCACCTGGCGGATGGCCGCCACGGGCAGGGCCAGCTTCAGGTCCTCGGGCGCCATCGTGTCCTCGATCATGCTGAGCACCAGAGCCGTGGTGCCCACCTTCAAGTACGTGGCCACCTCGGCGCGGTTGGCATCCCCGACGATGACGTGCAGGCGCCGGTACTTGGTGGCGTCGCAGTGCGGTTCGTCGCGCGTGTTGACGATGGGTCGCTTGAGGGTGGTCTCCAGGCCGACCTCCTCCTCGAAGAAGTCGGCCCGCTGGGAGAGCTGGTAGGGCACGTCGGCCGACGTGAGCCCGGGCGCCTCCACGCCCACCTTGCCCGCCCCGCAGAAGACCTGGCGGGTGACGAAGTGCGGCGTCACCTGGGCGACGATGCGCCCGAAGGGCACCTCCCGGGCCAGCAGGTAGTTCTCGTGGCAGCCGTAGCTGTTGCCCTTGCCGTCGGAGTTGTTCTTGTGGACGATGATCTCGCCCTCGCCCGCGAGGAGGCGGGCGGCGGCCTCCATGGACACCTGCACGATGCGCTCGGCCGCCCGGTCGAACACGACGACCTCGCGGGCGTCGACGCACTCGGGCGTCGAGATCTCCGGGTGGGCGTGGTCCACGTAGTAACGGGCCCCGTTGGTGAGCACCGCGTTGACGAGATGGGTCTCGACATCAGGCGGGTACGCGTCCTCGGGTGACCATCCGCGGGCGTCCCGGCCGGGCGTCTCGTCCTCGAAGTCCCAGCCCACCTTGCGCTGGGAGGCCGCCACGTAGGCGTTGATCAGCACCGACGAGGCCGCGATCGGATTGGCGTCGGCGCCATCGCCGCCGCGGCGCAGGATCCCGTACTCGGTCTCGATCCCGCACACCTTGCGGATGGCCACAGAGCGACCCTACTCCCGGGCCTCTCCGACGGCACCCCGAGGAGTACGGAACCCGCCACGGCCCCGGTGGTATCGAAACATCCCGTGACGCTCCATCGACGCCTCGCCCCACTCGCTCTCGTCGCCCTCACCGTGGCCGGTGTCGGCGCCTGCTCGGGAAACGGGGAGGACGACCTGTCCGCCAACACGACCGAGACGACGCCGACGACGCGAACCCCGCGGGCCACCACGACCACCGAGGCCGAGACCACCGACACCCCCAACACCAGGGCGACGAGCACCACGACGACGGCGGCGAGGGCGACGACGACGACCGCCGGGACCACCACGACCACGGCTCCCACGGTGCTGGCCGAAGCCACCGCGAACCTCCCGGCGAGCCCCCTGGATTCCACCCTGCTGCCCATCCGCATCCGGCTGACCGCCCTAACCCGCCTCCCGGGCGATGTCGTCGAGGCCCGGCTCACCGTGGTGAACGAGAGCTCCGAGGAGTTTGCCCTCTGGGCGGCCGTCAGCGACCACTACGACCTGCGGGACGTGGCCCTGGTCGATCTCCAGCACGACCGGCGCTACCTCGCCCTGCTCGACAGCGAGGACACCTGCTTGTGCACGGAGCTCAACGTGTCCCCGGGCGAGAGCTTCCAGGGCTACGTCCAGTTCGCCGCCCCGCCGCCTGAGGTCACCTCCGCCGACGTGACGGTGCCCGGTTTCCCGCCGCTGAATGGCATCCCGATCCGATGAGGGCGCTCGTGCTGGCGGTGGCATCGCTCGCAGTGGTGAGCCAGCCCTCCATCGAGCCGAGGGTCACCACGATCGAGCGCCGCGTCACCACCATCGAGCGCCGCATCACCAGCATCAGCGGCGATTACCAGCAGACCGACACCGACACCGCCCTCGAGTTCACGCTGGCCGCCGACGTGCTGTTCGAGTTCGACCAGGCGACGCTCACACCGGCGGCCCAGGCCCGCCTGGCCGAGGTCGTGACGCAGCTGCAGGGCGAGGCCGGCGGTCCGCTGACCGTGGTGGGGCACACCGACGCCGTCGGCGACGAGGCCTACAACGACGACCTCTCGCGGCGTCGGGCGCAGGCGGTGGCCGACGTGCTCGTCCCCCAGCTGCCGGCGTTCAGCCTGAGCGTCGAGGGCCGCGGCGAGCGCGAGCCCGTGGCCCCCAACCAGAACGACGACGGCTCGGACAACCCCGACGGCCGGGCGGCCAACCGCCGCGTCGAGATCACCTACCAGCGGGGCTGAGGGCGCCGGTTACAGGTACTGGCCGGTGGCCACCCGCTCGATGGCCCGGCCGCCCTCGGGCTTGTCGGCGTCGGTGTTGATGAGGGTGCGGATGAACGCGATGCGCTCGCCCTTCTTGCCCGAGATCTTGGCCCAGTCGTCGGGGTTGGTGGTGTTGGGCAGGTCCTCGTGCTCCTTGTACTCCTGCTTGATGGAGTCGATGAGGTCCTGCGTGCGCACGCCCTTGACCCCACCCGCGATGAACCGCTTGATGGCGAGCTTCTTGGCTCGGCGCACGATGTTCTCGATCATCGCCCCTGACGCGAAGTCCTTGTAGTACAGGATCTCCTTCTCGCCGTTGGCGTAGGTGACCTCGAGGAAGCGGTTGCCCTCGTCCTCCCGGTACATCTCGGTGATCGTGTCGTCGATCATGGCGGCGACGCCCTTGGTGGTGTCACCGTGGCCCAGGCGCTCGATCTCCTCGGTGGCCAGCGGGATCTCGGTGGTGAGGTAGCGGCTGAAGATCTGGCGCGCCGCCTCGGCGTTGGGCCGCTCGATCTTGATCTTCACGTCGAGGCGGCCGGGCCGCAGGATGGCCGGGTCGATGAGGTCTTCGCGGTTGGTGGCCCCGATCACGATGACGTTGCGCAGGCCCTCGACCCCGTCGATCTCGGCCAGCAGCTGGGGCACGATGGTGGACTCCATGTCGGACGAGATCCCCGACCCCCGGGTGCGGAACATCGAGTCCATCTCGTCGAAGAACACGATGACCGGCCAGCCCTCCTCGCTTTTTTCCCGGGCCCGCTGGAACACCAGGCGGATCTGACGCTCGGTCTCGCCCACGTACTTGTTGAGCAGCTCGGGGCCCTTGATGTTGATGAAGTAGCTCCGGCCCTTGTGGTCGCCCGTCTTCTCGGCCACCTTCTTGGCCAGACTGTTGGCCACCGCCTTGGCGATGAGCGTCTTGCCGCAGCCCGGGGGCCCGTACAGCAGGATGCCCTTGGGGGCGGGCAGGCGGTGCTCGGCGAACAGTTCCTGGTACAGGAACGGGAGCTCGACGGCGTCGGCGATGGCCTCGATCTGGTCGTCGAGGCCGCCCACGTCGGCGTAGCTGACGTCGGGCACCTCCTCCAGCAGCAGGTCCTCGACCTCGGGGCGGGGCAGCTTCTCGAGCAGCAGGCCCGAGCGGGCGTCCATCAAGATGGTGTCGCCGGGGCGCAAACGCGTGCCGCGCAACACATCGGCCAGCTCGCAGATGCGCTCCTCGTCGGCCCGCCCCACCACGAGGGCGCGCGTGCCGTCCTCCATCACCTCCTTGATCGAGACGACCTCGCCGGCGACGTCGGGCCGCCGGGCGAGGATGACGTTGAAGCTCTCGTTGAGCACGACTTCGGCGCCGCGCTGCAGCTCGTCGATGTCGATGTCGGGATGCAGCGACACCCGCATCTTGCGCCCGCTGGACAGCACGTCGACGGTGCCGTCGTCGTTCTTGCCGACGATGATCCCGTAGGCCGACGGCGGCTGGGTGAGCTTGTCGACCTCCTCCCGAAGGGTGGCGATGTGCTCGCGCGCCTCTCGCAGGGTGTAGCTCAGCTTCTCGTTCTGGGACACCGCCTGGGCCAGCTGGCCCTTGGTCTCGAGCAGGCGCTCTTCGAGCGTGCGCACCCGCTTGGGGGCGTCGGCGAGCTTGCGCCGCAGACTGTCGACCTCGGCCTCGAGCACGGCGGCCTGGTCCCGCAGCTCGGCGAGCTCTCGTTCCATCGCGTTGCGGTCCACGGTCACCTCCTGGGCCTTGCCTTCCGGCATCGGCCGACTGCGACGCTATCGCTCGCCAGGCTACGGACAGCGGATGTTTTCACCGTGCCGGCCGTGTATATTCCCCGTGACGAACGCGCCGCTGCTTGCGAAGGGGCAACCATGAAGGTCTGGATCGATCAGGATCTGTGCACCGGTGACGGGCTGTGCGAGGAGATCGCGCCTGACGTGTTCACGCTCCTCGACGACGGTCTCGCCTACGTGAAGGAAGGCCCGAAGGTCTTCGCCACCGCCCAGGGCAACCCCCAGGGGGCCGACGGCATGGCCGACATCCCCGACGGGCAGCTCGACGCCGTCATTGAGGCGGCCGAGGAGTGCCCCGGCGAGTGCATCTTCATCGAGCCGTAACGCGCGCCTCTCCTGTTTGCGCGCTCGGGGCCCACTATTGGCCCTCACGGTGCACACCCAGGGCCGCTAGCGGCCGGCGGCGGTGCGGCGGGCGAAGGTGAGAAAGGCGGTGTGAGCCACCATGCGGTGGTCGGGCCGCACGGCCACGCCCTCCACGTGCCAGGTGCGGTGCAGCACCTCCAGCGTCTTCACCTCCACCCACGGGCCCTTGGCCAGAACGTCGCGCACCTGGGCCACCTGCACGACGCTCGGCGTGTAGGCGCACAGCACGCCGCCGGGCACGAGCACCGCCTCCAGGTGAGGCACCACCTGCCAGGGTTCGGGCAGGTCGAGCACGGCCCGGTCGACCTCGCCGCCCGGCAGGTGGGCCGGGTCCACACCGGCGTAGCTGTCGGCCGTCTCGATCCGGTAGCGGTCGAGCACCGCCGGGCCCAGGAACCGCGCCACATTGGCGTGGGCCCGCCGGGCGAAGTCCTCCCGCACCTCGTAGCCCACCACCGTGGCGCCGGCGCGCAACAACGCCATCGACAACGCCCCCGACCCCACGCCGGTCTCGAACACCCGCGCCCCGGGATAGACGTCGGTGAGGGTCACGATGGGAGCCAGGTCCTTGGGATAGATGACCTGGGCGCCGCGCGGCATGAGCAGCACGACGTCCTCCAGCGTCGGCCGCAGCGCCGTGTAGGCGTGCTGATGGGTGCTCGTCACGACGCTGCCCTCGGGCCGGCCGATCAGGTCGTCGTGGGCCACCACGCCGCGGTGGCTGTGGAACTGCCCACCGGGGGCGAGGGTCACGAGGTAGTGGCGGCGCTTGTGGTCGACGAGCATCACCGCCTCGCCGGCGGCAAAGGGGCCGCTCACCGGCGCCGGCGCCGCCGCGTCGGCCCGACCGCCACGGGTTCGTGCCCGGCCGTTCGCTCCACGATGCGGCAGAAAGCGCACACCTCGCCGGTGGTGGGCGCGCCGCACGACGCGCACGGGTGCAGCTCCTGGGTGGGACCGCCGGCGACCTGGGCAGCCCCGTCGGCGAAGCGGTCGACCGCCCGGGTGAGGAAACCGGCGTGGAACGCCTGCTTGGTACCGGGCGAGCCGGCTTCGATGCGATTGAGCGCGTCCTTGTAGGCCAGGTGCTTGTTGCCCACCGCCATCGGGCACTCCTCGACTATGTAGTCGATACCGGTGAGCACGCAGTACGCCGCCGTCTCCCGCTCGGTGAGGCGCACGAGGGGCTTCACCTTGCGCGGGAATCCGGGCCGGGCGGGCAGCATCGGCCGCTGGCGGGCGAGGGCGTCGGTGTCCCAGCGCAGCACGTTGCCGAACAGCACCGCCGCCTCGTCGTCCAGGTTGTGGCCCGTGGCCACGGCGTCGTAGCCCCCCTCCAGGGCGGCGGCGTCGAACAGGTGACGCTTGGAGATCCCGCACGCCGAGCACGGCACCCGGCGGGTGGCGGCCGCCGCGGTGGGGACGTCGAAGCCGTGCTCGGCGCGCAGGTCGATCTCCCGCAGGCGCAGACCCCTCGTCGCGGCGTGCTGGCGCGCGTACTGCCCCGAAGCCGCCGAGTACTCGCCGATGCCGAGGCCGAGGTACAGCCCGTCGGCCTCGTAGCCGAGGGCGCCCAGGATGTCCCAGCAGGCGAGGCTGTCCTTGCCGCCCGACACCGCCACCAGCACCCGGTCGCCCGGGCGCAGCATGGCGTGCTCGTCGATGGCCTTGGCCACCTGGTCGCGGCACAGGCGCAGGAAGTGCTCGGCGCAGAACCCGGCGTTGTGCCGCGGCAGGTCGATCACGGCGGGCCGGCGGCACACGCGGCACTTCACCCCGCACCCCCGGAGATGACGGGGCGCACCTCGACGGTGTCGGCGTCGTCGAGCATGGCGTCACCGGTGACAAGCGTGTCGCCGCGGATCACCAGCACCGATTCGCGGTTGAGCGCCAGGCGGTCGAGCAACGCGTGGACGGCCAGCGGCCCGGCCATCTCCAGCTCACGACGGGGATTGCGCAGGATGACCCGCACGGGTCAATCCTGCCCCGTCAACGCTGCACGGCGCCGCCGCCCACCCCCTTGGCCGCCCGCCGCGCGCCGCGTATCTGGCGCCGGCTCGGCGGCGGCCCGAGGGCGGTGATGCGCACGAACTGCCCCGGGGCCAGGATCTCGCGCGCCACCAGCACCTCTTCCCGGCCGAACACCCGCCGGCGCAGCGCAGCGAAAAGCGAGAGGTAGAACAGGAAGCGGTAGGTGCGGCTGCGCACCGACACCAGCCCGAGCCGCAGCAGCACGTTGTTGAGCTGGGCGGCGCGGCCCTGGGGCACGTCACACCCGCCGGATCTCGACGACGGTGGTGGACTTACGCCCCTTGCGCTTGCCCAGCAGGAACGTCACCACCAGCACGGCGGCCACGGCCGCCACCGCCCCCACGATGATCTGCCCCTTCGTGCGCTCGACCTTGTCGGTGACGCCGGTCTGCAGCGTGCGCAGCCGGCCCTCGATGTCGTCGCGGGTGATCTTGCCCCCGGTGCCGCTGCCCCGGGGCGCACCGTCGGGTGACCGCTCGGTGGCGCTCGCGCTCATGGCCGTGCCTCCCTCTGGTCGCGGGCGCCCGCCCGGCGCCGGCCGCGGCTGATGGCCGACACGGCCAGGGCCGCGATCAGGCCGACGACCACGAGCACGATGACGTAGGGCACCCAGGTCCAGTTGCCGTCGAACACGTCACCGGTCTCGTTCTGCAGCGCCCGCAGGCCGGCCAGCACGAGCAGGATGACGCCGATGCCGAGCAGCGTCGAGCCGGCCACGCCCATGGCCAGGTAGCGCCCGACGCCCTTGATGGGATCGACGGTCTCCTGCTGGGCGTAGGTGCGGACGAGGGCGATGACCTCGCCGACCTGGTTCTCGCCGTTGCCGTCGCGGCGGCTCGTGTCGGCTCGGGCCACGGGGGGACTTGCTAGCACATGGGCGCGCGCCCCCCGGGGAGGGGTGCTTTCGGTCAGGGATCTGCACCTCGGCGGTGCATATCCCTGCCTCGGGCCGACGAGCGCACCCGTCAGTGCTCGAGCTGGAGGGCGAGGACCTCGGCGGTGTCGGTGAGCAGGTCGTCGAGCAGGGCCAGGCGCTCGTCGGGACCGGGGGCGCACAGCAGCCGGTGCTGGTCGAGCGGCCCGAACGGGCCGACGGCGCTGGCGTGGTAGGAGCCGAGCAGCGGTTCGTCGGCCAGCTCGATCGTGGCCGGCGCGGCCGTGCGCCCGAGCTCGGCGGCCAGGGCCAGCACCCGGCGGAGCAGACTGACGACCGCCGAGTAGCGGTCGGCCAGGCCGGGGGCGAGCGCCGGCTCGTCGGGCCAGTCCTCGACCTCGGCGCAGGGGTACGGGTCGTCGGGCAGCCAGCGCGTCACGCGGATGCGGCGCGTACCCACTGCGCCGATGGCATAGCGGCCCTCGGGCAGCTCGGCGACCTCCACGATCCGGGCGACGGTGCCCACGTCGTGACGCGCGTCGCCGCCGCCCACCTCGAAGCCCCGCGCGATCAGCACGACGCCGAACTCGGGTTCGTCGACGTCCAGGCAGTGCTGGACGAGGGCGCGGTACCGGGGCTCGAACACGTGCAGGGGGAACACGGCGCCGGGCACGAGCACCGAGCCCAGCGGGAACATCGGCAGCACCCCCATGGCGCCGGTCTAGCTGGTGGATGGCGGCGGGGCACTGCTGGACGCCCCGATCGGCGCGGCCGGCGCGGTCGACGCGGTCGGCGCGGCCACCGGCGCCGGCGCCGGCGCGTAGGCGTCGAGCGGCGGGCGTTGCGGATAGGCCACCAACGCCGCGGCCAGCTCGTCCCACCGCGGCTCGGCGATCTGCTGGGCCTGGGGACCGTTCACCAGCAGCGAGAAGCTGAGCCGGTAGCCATCGCCGTCGGCCACCACCCCTGACAGGCTCGACACGCCGTCCAGGCGCCCCGACTTGCCCCGCAGGATGCCCTTGGCCGGGCTGTCGGCGAAGCGCCCCTCCTCGGCCAGCGTCCCCGTCTGGCCGGCGACCGCCATGGCCTGCTCGAGGCCCGGGCCGATTTGCGGGTCGTCGAGCAGGCTCGTGAAGGCCCGGCAGGTCGAGCGGTCGTCGCGGCTGAGGCCCGACCCGTCCACCACCGCGACACCCTCCATGGCCACACCGTCGGCGCCCAACGCCCCGGCGGCGACCTGGGCCCCGGCCCCCGTCGTGCCGGCCGCTGCGCCCACCGCCCCCAACTCCTTCAGCATCAGTTCGGCGGTGCCGTTGTCGCTCTCGCGCAGCATCTCCCCCACCACCTCGGCCACCGGTGCCGAGTCGACGCCGCCCACCTCGACCGCGCCCGCCGGCGTGGGCCCCTCCCCGGGCGCCCCGGCCACGGCGACGCCCCGTTGCTGGAGCAGCTGCGTCAACACCAGGGCGGCGGAGGTGGCGGGGGCGGGCGACGGGGTGAGCGGGTCGTAGGGCGAGAACCCGTCGTTGACGCTGAGCGCCGTCTGGGGGCCGATCTCGTTGGTGGCGCGGTAGCCGGGGGGCCAGGTGGGCAGGTAGCGCTGGGTGTCGTAGCGGGACTCGTCGCCGATGACGCTGCCGCCAACTTGGCGCACGCCGGCGGCCACCAGCTGGTCGGCCAGGGCCTCCAGGCTGGTGTGGGGCTCGATGGCGTTCTTCCCGATCCGCGGGAGGTAGGTGGCGTACCCGGCGGTGGCCAGCACCGGGTCGCCGCTGCCCCGCAGGTACAGGTTCCCGTTGACGACGCCGTCGGCGACCGGTGCATCGGCCAGCACGCTCGTGCGGTAGCGGGTGTCGGCGCCGAGCACGGCGAGGGCTGCACCGGCGGTGAGCAGCTTGGCGTTGGACGCGGGGATCAGCGAGCGATCGCCGCGCACGTCGTACACCGTGCGGCCGTCGACGGTGACCACGAGGCAGGCCGAGGCAGGCAGCTGGGCGGCGATGTCGTCGAGGGCGGCGCGCAGCGGGGCGAGGGCCACCGGATCGGCCACTGCCGCCGGCACCCGGCGGGCCGAGAGCACCGGCGTGGGCGCGACCGGAGCGGTGACCGGGGCGCCGGTGGCCAGAGGCACGGGCTCCCGTGCGGCGGCCTCGTCGCTGGCCCAGCGGGCGGTGAGGACGAGGGCGACCGCCGGCACCAGAGCGAGCAGCGCCAGGGCGACGAGGGCGGCGGGCCGCCGGCGGGGCGGATCGCGCCAGAACGTCGGGGGCAGGATGCGCCCGGGCGGGGCGGGGGCGCTCACTGCGGCCGGACGGACCGGCCGGGCCGGGCGGGCGACGGGGTCACGGGCGGGGCGGCGACGGGGGTCAACGGGCGGGGCGGGCGAGGGC
>JBIOZN010000185.1:0-5204 GCA_044871175.1 Acidimicrobiales bacterium
CGCCCGCCCGGCTCTCATCCTGGTACTCACCTAGGCGCACCGGCCCCCGCTGCCGCTGCGCCGCCACGACCTCCCGCACCGGGAGGTCGTTGCAGTTTTCGGACCCACTCCTCAGGAGCCCCCATGAAGCTGACCGGTGCCCAAGCCCTCATCCGCAGCCTCGAGCACGAGGGCGTCGAGGTGATGTTCGGCCTGCCCGGGGGCTGCATCCTGCCCGCCTACGACCCCCTGCTCGAGTCCACCATCCGCCACATCCTGGTGCGCCACGAGCAGGGCGCCGGCCACATGGCCGAGGGCTACGCCCACGTCACGGGGCGGCCGGGCGTGGCCATGGTGACCTCGGGCCCGGCGGCCACCAACCTGGTCACGCCGCTGTGCGACGCCTACATGGACTCCGTCCCGATGGTGGCCATCACCGGGCAGGTGCCCACCACCGCCATCGGCACCGACGCCTTCCAGGAGTGCGACACAGTGGGCATCACGCGCTCGGTCACCAAGCACAACGAGCTGGTGATGCGCGCCCAGGACATCCCCCAGGCGATCCGCGAGGCGTTCCACATCGCCACCACCGGACGGCCAGGGCCGGTGCTGGTCGACGTGCCCAAGGACGTGCTGCAGCAACCGATGGACTGGTACTGGCCCGAGGGTGTCGACCTGCCCGGCTACAAGCCCACCACTCGGGGCCACCCCCGCATGATCAAGGAGGCGGCGCGGCTGATCCTCGCCAGCGAGCGGCCGGTGATCTACGCCGGCGGCGGCATCCTGAAGGCCCGGGCCGCCGAGGCCCTGCGCGAGCTGGCCGAGCTCACCCAGATCCGCGTCGTCACGACCCTCATGGCCCGCGGCGCCTTCCCCGACAGCCACCCGCTGTGCCTGGGCATGCCGGGCATGCACGGCAACTTCAGCGCCGTGACGTCGATGCAGCGCGCCGACCTCCTGATCGCCCTCGGCGCCCGGTTCGACGACCGGGTCACGGGCAAGGTGTCGGCCTTCGCCCCCGAGGCCAAGGTGATCCACGTCGACATCGACCCGGCCGAGCAGGGCAAGGTGCGCAAGCCCGACGTCCCCATCGTCGGCGACTGCCGGCTCGTGATCGAGGAGCTGGTGCGGGCCATCCGCAACCTGCTGGCCGCCGGCGAGACCCAGGCCGACACCGGGGCCTGGCGCTCCACCATCTCGGGCTGGCGCGAGCGGTTCCCCCTCCACTACGACCCGCCCGAGCCGGGCGACGCGTTGAAGCCCCAGTATGTGCTGGAGACCCTGCGCGACGCGGCGCCGCCGGGCACGATCCTGGCCTCGGGCGTCGGGCAGCACCAGATGTGGGCCAGCCAGTACTGGCGCTTCGAGCAGCCCTACACGTGGGTCAACTCGGGCGGCCTGGGCACGATGGGCTTCGCCGTGCCCGCCGCCATCGGCGCCAAGGTGGGCCGCCCCGACGCCACCGTGTGGGCGATCGACGGCGACGGCTGTTTCCAGATGACGGCCCAGGAGCTGGTCACCGCGGCCACCGAGCGCATCCCGGTGAAGGTCGCCATCCTCAACAACGCCTACCTCGGCATGGTGCGCCAGTGGCAGGAGATGTTCTACGCCGAGCGCTACAGCGAGGTGTACCTGTCGCCCGACCTGCCCGATTACGTGCGCTGGGCCGAGGCCATGGGCTGCATCGGCATCCGCTGCGAGGCCCCCGAGGAGGTGCAACCGGCCATCGACAAGGCCAACGACATCGACGACCGCCCCGTGGTGATCGACTTCCGCACGTCGTCGGCCGAGAAGGTGTTCCCCATGGTGCCCGCCGGCCAGTCCAACGACAGCATCGTGCTGCCCCTCGCGCAACAGGAGGTCGAGTGGTGACTACGCCCCCCGCCCACCACATCCTGTCCGTGCTGGTGGAGAACCGCTCGGGCGTGCTGGCCCGGGTGGCCGGCCTGTTCGCCCGGCGCGGCTACAACATCTACAGCCTGGCGGTGGCGCCGGCCGAGGACGAGCGCTTCAGCCGCATCACCATCGTGGCCGACGTCGAGTCGACCCCGCTCGAGCAGATCACCAAGCAGCTGTTCAAGCTGATCGACGTGGTGAAGATCTCCGAGCTCGACCCGCGGGCGGCGGTGGAGCGTGAGCTCATGCTGGCCACGGTGAAGGCCGACGCCCGGGCCCGGCGCGAGGTGGTCGACCTCGTGCAGATCTTCGAGGCCAAGATCCTGGCCGTGGGCGCTGATGCCATCACCGTGTCGCTCGAGGGCCACCCGTCCAAGCTCGACGACTTCGAGGAGCTGCTGCGGGGCTACGGGATCGCCGAGCTGCAGCGCAGCGGGCGCGTCGCCCTGCCCAAGCTCGACCGCTCCGACGCCCGCCTGCGCACCGTCGCCACCAAGGGAAAGGCCAGCTGATGCCCGCCACCGTCCACTACGAAGACGCCGCCGACAGCTCGATCATCGCCGGCCGCAAGGTCGCCATCATCGGCTACGGCTCGCAGGGCCACGCCCACGCGTTGAACCTGCGCGACTCGGGAGTCGACGTGCGCGTCGGCCTGCGCGAGGGGTCGTCGTCGCAGGCCAAGGCCGAGGCCGAGGGCCTGCGAGTCGTACCGATCGCCACCGCCGCCGCCGAGGCCGACGTGGTGATGCTGCTCCTGCCCGACACCGAGCAGAAGCGGGTGTACGAGGAGTCCGTCGCGCCCCAGCTGTCGCCCGGTGACGCGCTGGCGTTCGCCCACGGGTTCAACATCCGCTTCGGGCGGATCACCCCGCCCGAGGGCGTCGACGTCATCATGATCGCCCCCAAGGGCCCCGGGCACCTGGTGCGGCGCACGTACACCGAGGGCGGGGGCGTGCCGGCGTTGATCGCGGTCGAGCAGGACGCCACCGGCAAGGCCAAGGACGTCGCCCTGTCGTACGCCGACGCCATCGGCGGCACGCGGGCGGGCGTTATCGAGACCACGTTCACCGAGGAGACCGAGACCGACCTGTTCGGCGAGCAGGCCGTGCTGTGCGGGGGGCTCACCTCGCTGGTGCAGGCGGGGTTCGAGACGCTGGTGGAAGCCGGCTACCAGCCGGAGATGGCCTATTTCGAGTGCCTGCACGAGGTGAAGCTCATCGTCGACCTCATGTACGAAGAGGGCATCGCCGGCATGCGGTACTCGATCTCCGACACCGCCGAGTACGGCGACCTCACCCGGGGGCCGCGGGTGATCAGCGACCCGACCCGCGCCGAGATGCGCCGCATCCTGGCCGAGATCCGCAACGGCAGCTTCGCCGAGGAGTGGGTGGCCGAGTCCGACTCGGGCCGCAAGCGGTTCACCGAGCTGCGCGAGCAGGGGCGGCGGCACCCGATCGAGCAGGTGGGGGCCGAGCTGCGGGCGATGATGCCGTGGATCTCGGCGGGCAAGGCCAAGGTGGCCGACGTCTCGGGCGGCGCCGGGGAGGGCTGACCCGCAGTCGCCTGTGCCACCGATTGGTTGAGCCCTCAACAGGACGGCGACACAAGCGCTCAGACTGTGTTGATCATCACGGAAGGTGGTTGCAAGAGACACGACATATGGTGGACGCCACGCCGTCACAGTGACCACATAGCTGCGAAATCCCGGCTCCGTACGTTCCTTGCCGTCACATCCGCGCAAGCTCCCAGGAGACGGGATGATCAAGCTGTTCAAGGAACGCATCCGCCAACGCGAGCACCGGCGGCTCTTCCTCGCCATCCTCGGCGGGAAGCTGGCCGGCATCGGTCTGGTTCTGGGCGTGGCCTGGTACGTGTCCCGCTTCTTCCCGTCGCCGGCGGCCGCCGCCCAGGCCGGCGGGGATGTGCCCCAGGAGAACCTGATCAACGCCACCAACACCATGTGGGTGCTGGTGACCGCGTTCCTGGTGTTCTTCATGCAGGCCGGCTTCATGATGCTGGAGGCCGGCTTCGCCCGCACTCGTGAGGTCGTCAACATCCTCGTCGAGTGCATCGTCGACACGTGCCTGTGCGGGATCTTGTTCTGGGCCGTCGGCTTCGCCTTCATGTTCGGCGAGGGCAACGGCTGGATCGGGCACCAGTTCTTCTTCCTGAACGGCGCCCCCTCCACCTACGGCACCACGGGCGTGGCCTTCCTCGCCTTCTTCCTGTTCCAGTTCGCCTTCGCCGACACCTGCTCCACCATCACCTCGGGCGCCATGGTGGGCCGCACCGGGTTCAAGGGCGACCTGCTCTATTCCATTGGCGTGTCGGGCCTCATCTACCCGATCTTCGGCCACTGGGCCTGGGGACCGGGCGGCTGGCTCACCTCCATGGACACGCCGTTCCGTGATTTCGCCGGCTCCACGGTGGTCCATACCGTCGGCGGGTTCATCGCCCTGGCCGGGGCCATCGCCCTCGGGCCGCGCCTCGGGCGCCGGTTCCGCCGCGACGGCGGCGGCATGCCCCCCGGCCATGACATGACCATCGCCGCCATCGGTGGCGTTGTCCTGTGGTTCGGTTGGTACGGCTTCAACCCCGGCTCCACGCTGTCGGCCCTCGACCTCGAGGGCATCGGCCGGGTGGCCACCAACACCACGCTGGCCGCTTGCGCCGGCGGCCTGGTCGCCATCGCGATCGCCTACGGCCGGCTCGGAAAGTGGGACTGCGGCATCACCGTCAACGGCTTCCTCGGGGGCCTGGTGGCCATTACCGCCCCGTGCTATTGGGTCAACCCGCTCGGTGCCATCATCATCGGCTCCATCGCCGCCGCCATCGTCATCGTGGGCGTCGACCTGCTCGAGCACTTTCGGATCGACGACCCGATCGGTGCGGTTCCCGTCCACGGCATGTGCGGCGTGTGGGGCACCCTCGCCGTCGGCCTGTTCGCCACCGGGCAGCAAGGGGTGCCCGGCGCCTCGGGTGCCGACCACAGCGTCGCCGTCGAGGGCCTCTTCTACGGCGGCGGCTTCGACCAGTTGTGGGCCCAGATCATCGGGTCGGCCACCTTCGTCGTGCTGGTCAGCATCGCCGCCTTCGCCCTGATGTACGGCGTGAAGGCCACCGGCACGCTGCGGGTGTCCGAGGAGGGCGAGCTCGAGGGTCTCGACCGCCACGAGCACGGCGCGCCGGCGTACCACCCCGAGCCGGCCTACATGGGCATCGCCCCCGGGGACGGTTCGACCCGGGGCCCCAGCCCGGCGGCCGTGGGCCGGGTGTCCGAGCGGGTCTGAATCCCCCCGGGGCGGGCGCGAGGGAGGTCGCTCATCTCC
>JBIOZN010000186.1:0-4834 GCA_044871175.1 Acidimicrobiales bacterium
GGGCGCATCGGCCGTCACGTCGGCACCGCGGTGAGGTCGGCATCGGCCATCGGGGGCCATCCAACCACGACGCCTGCTCGCGGTCGCGATCCAGCTGGCAAGCTGGCCCGGCCATGGCCGACCTGCCGCCGCCGGAGCCGCCGGTCTACCCGCCGGCCGGCCCGCGGTGGCCCGAGCACCCGCCCACCCAGTGGCCGCCCCCCCAGCCGCGGCCGCCGCCTCCCGGCTCCCGTTGGTGGTTGGCCGTGCCCGTCGCCGTGCTCGTCCTGCTCGTCGCCGTCGTCGTGATCGCCAGCCAGGACGACGAGGCCACCCTCACCCCGGTCACCAACCCCCCGCCGACGACCGCGGCCACCTCGGCGCCGCCGCCCCAGGGGGCGCGCGTCACGGTGGGGCTGTCGGGCCCCGTGCGCACGGTCAACCCGCACCGGGCCGATCTCGACGCCGACGTCCAGGCGGCCGCCGTCGCCGTGGCCGAGCAGGTCTTCCCCTCGGCCTTCACCCACCTCCCCGACGGCACCTGGCGGATGGAGACGGTCCTTCTCGCCGGCGCCGAGGTCACCGCCACCGCCCCGTTCACCGTCACCTACCGCCTCGCTCCGGGTGCGGCGTGGAGCGACGGCATCCCCATCGGCTGTGACGACTTCACCCTCGCTTGGAACGCCATCTCCGGGCGCGTGCCCTCGTTCTCCACCGCCCGCACCGACGTCCCGGTGGACCGCAACCCCGACACCGCCACCTATTCGGCCATCGCCGGCGTCGACTGCGCCCCCGGGACGGTGACGGTGCGCTTGTCCCGCTCGGTGGCCGAATGGCGGATGCTCTTCGCCCACCTCCTGCCGGCCCATGCCGTCGCCGCCGTCGCCGGGGTCCCCGACCTGGCGGGGGCGCTGGCCGCCGGGGACCTCACCCGGCTGGCCCCCGTCGCCCGGGTGTGGGACGACGGCTTCGGGCCGGGACTGGACGACCGCCTGCGGGTGTCCGGGGGACCCTTCCGTGTGAGCGAGGTCCGCCCGTCGGGCGAGGCCTACCTCGAGCGCAACCCCGCCTACGGGGGACCACCCCCCGCCCTGGCGGGGCTGGTCGTGCGCCCGTTCCCCGATGCCAGCGGGCTGCTGGCGGCGCTGCGCCGCGGGGCCGTGCAGGTCGCCGTCACCGGCCCCGACGAGGACGTCTACCGCCAGCTCCAGGACGTGGCCGGCTACCAGGTCGAGGCCGGCACGGTGCACGCCTATGCCGAGCTCAGCTTCGTCTTCCCGCGCGACGGCGGCCTGGGTCCGGGGGAGGCCAAGGTCGGCGAGCTCGCGGTGCGCCAGGCGATCGCCCGCTGCGTCGACCGTGCCGCCCTCGTCGCCGACCTGGTGGCGCCGTTCGTGCCCCGCGCGACCACCGCCGACAGCCATCTGCTCGTACCCGGCGAGCCCGGGTACACGCCGTACACGGGCGGTGTGGCCCGGCGCGACCTGGCCGCCGCCCGGGCCGGCCTGGAGGCGGCCGGGTGGCAGGCGGGCGCCGACGGTGTGTACGCCCGCGAGGGCCAACGCCTCGCCCTCCTCCTGACCTATCGCGACCTGCCCCGCCAGCGGCGGGCGGCCGAGGCCATCGCCGCCCAGTGCGCCGAGGCGGGCATCGAGATCAGGACGGTGTCCCAGGCGCCGGGGCCGCCCGGGGGCGCCCTCCGGCTGCAGAGCTGGGGGCCCTTCGCCAGCGTGGAGGCCCAGCTCACCCGCTTCGAGGACGACGGCCTGCTCAACAACAGCTCGTACGCCAACCCCGCCCTCGTCCCGGCGTTCGACGCCGTGCGGGCGGCCGGGGGCGACGTGGCGGCGATGGGCCGGGCGGCCGTCGCCGCCGACGCCCAGCTGTGGGACGATGTCGCCTCGGTGCCGCTGTACCCGCTCGTCGGGCTGACGATCTGGGACGAGCGGCTGTGCGGAGTCGAGCCCAACCCCACCACGCTCGGCATCGCCTGGAACGCCCGCTCGTGGCAGCCCTGCCCGACGCCGGGCGGCGGTGGCGGTGGCGTCCCGTGACGGCGGGCGGGCGCCACACCAAGATCGTGGCCACGCTGGGGCCGGCGTCGGCCACCCCCTCAGCCATCGACGCCCTCATCGCCGCGGGCATGGATGTCGCCCGCATCAACCTGTCCCACGTCGCCGTCGAGCAGGCACTCGAGCGCATCGCCATGGTGCGGGCGGCATCCACACGCGCCGGGCGGCCCATCGGCGTCCTCGCCGACCTGCCCGGCCCCAAGGTCCGAGCCGGTGAGTTCCCCGACGGTGGCGTGTTCCTCATGGAGGAGGCGGTCGTCCGCCTGGTGGCCGGCGACGGCGGGTCCACCGCCGAGCTCGTCACCGTCGACTACCCGTCGCTGGCCGATGACCTGCAGGCGGGGGACACCGTGATCCTGGGCGACGGCGCCATCACCCTGGGGGTGCGGGCGGTGCGCGACGGCGTGGTCGAGGCCACGGTGGTGACCGGCGGGCGGGCCCAGGGGCGGCCCGGCGTGCACATTCCCACCGAACGCCTGCGCCTGAGCGCCCCCACCCCCGACGACCTGCGGCTGCTCGAGGTCATGGCCGTCGCCGCCGTGGACTTCGTGGCCGTCAGCTTCGTGCGCGCGGCCGCCGACCTGGCGGTGGTGCGGGCTCGCGGCGGGCCGGGCGGCCCGGCCCTCGTGGCCAAGATCGAGACCGCCCCGGCGGTGGCCCATCTCGACGCCATCCTGGCCGCCACCGACGCCGTCATGGTGGCCCGCGGCGACCTCGGTATCGAAGTGCCCCTCGAGGACGTGCCCCACGTGCAGAAGCAGGTGATCCGCACGTGCGTCACCGCCGGCGTGCCCGTCATCACCGCCACCCAGATGCTCGAGTCGATGGTCACCTCGCCGGCGCCCACCCGCGCCGAGGTGAGCGACGTGGCCAACGCGGTGTTCGACGGCACCGACGCCCTCATGCTCTCGGCCGAGACCGCCATCGGGCACGACCCGGCCCGGGTGGTGCGCACCATGGCCCGCATCGCCCGGCGGGCCGAGAGCGAGGCCGACTACGCCCGCTGGGCCACCTACGTGGGGCACCTCGAGCGGCGCCACCTCGACGACCATGACCACGGGGCGGTGCACCGGCGGTTCGCCATGGCCATCACCCATGCCGCCTGGCAGGCGGTGGCCGACGCCGGCGCCGACGCCATCGTGTGCTGCACGCGCTCGGGGTTCACCGCCCGGGCCATGGCCCGGCTGCGGCCCACGGCCACCCTCGTCGGGCTCAGCCCCGACGAGCGGGCGACCCGCCAGCTGGCGCTCAGCTGGGGCGTGGTGCCCCTGCACGTGGAGGAGTACCACTCCACCGACGAGATGGTGTGGTGCGCCACCGAGGCCGCGGTCCGCCAGGGGCTGGTGCAGCACGGCCACACCATCGTCGTGCTGGCCGGCGCGCCCGACAGCGAGGTGGGGGCCACCGACGTGCTGCGCCTGGTGCGCGTGACATGAGCCTCTCGTCGTCACCGGGCGCGCCGTCTCCCGTGATCGTCGACGAGCACGGGCCGGCGGCCGCGCCGCTCGTCGTGCTGGTGCACGGCTCCATGGACCGCGCCGCCGGGTTCATCCGGGCCGCCCACCGGCTCGAGCGGTACCGGGTCGCCCGGTACGACCGGCGGGGCTACGGCCGTTCCCGCCCCCATGCCGGGCCCTTCGGGGTGGACGAGCACGTGCAGGACCTGGTCGACGTGCTCGCCGGCCGGCCGGCGGTGGTGGTGGGGCACAGCTTCGGCGGGGTCATCGCCCTGGCCCTGGCCGCCCGCCGTCCCGACCTGGTGCGGGCGGTGGCCGCCTTCGAGCCGCCGCTGCCCTGGCTCGACTGGTGGCCCTCGGGTACCGCCGGCGGCCAGGTCGCGGCGTCCGGCGACGCCGGCCCCGTGGAGCCCGGCGACGTGGCCGAGCGGTTCCTGCGCCGCATGATCGGCGACGACACCTGGGACTTGCTGCCCAACCCCACCCAGGCCGACCGGCGCGCCGAGGGCGCCGCGCTCCTGGGCGAGATCACCGACCTGCACAGCCGGGTGCCGTTCGCCCCCGACACGATCACCGTGCCGGTGGTGCTCGGTCGGGGGGAGCGGGGGCCCCGGCACCACGCCCGGGGAGTGGCCTGGCTGGCGGCGCGGATCCCCGCCGCCGACGTGATCGTTCTGGCCGACGCGCCCCACGGCGCCCACCTGTCCCATCCCGACGCGTTCGCCGTCGAGGTCGTGGACTGGACGGTGGCCCGGGCGGCCGGAGCCGACCCCCGTCCCCGCTTCTGAGCTTCGCCGAGGGTGGGGTCGCCTAGCGTGGCGCGATGGCGGACCAGTCGCCCGTGCACCTGTCGGCGGAGGGGCCGCCCACCACCGTGCTCGACCCCGAGCCGCCCGACGCCCTCGCCGCGCTGGCTCTCGCCCTCGAGCAGCCCGAGGCCGAACGGCGGGCGGCGGTGTCGGACGTGGTGGCCCGCTGGCCCCGGTTCCTCGACGCCTGGGCCCGGCTCGGCGCGCTGGCCCGAGATCCGGTGGAGGCCTACGCCTCCTACCGGGTCGGGTACCACCGGGGCCTCGACCGGCTGCGGGCCGCCGGCTGGCGGGGCAGCGGCTACGTGCGCTGGCGCGACGAGGCCAACCGGGGCTTCCTGCGGTCGCTGCGGGGGCTGGCCGACGCCGCCGCCCGCCTCGGCGAGGACGACGAGGCCGAGCGGTGCCGCCAGTTCCTCGCCCAGCTCGACCCCGGCGGCGTCCCCGCCGACGGCTGACCACCGGCGCCGCCGACGGGTCACGCAGGCCAGCCCCAAGTCTCGGCGCGAAATCCGCC
>JBIOZN010000187.1:0-4035 GCA_044871175.1 Acidimicrobiales bacterium
GCGATGGCGCTCGTCTACGTCGTGCTCGACCGCCGCCGCTACACGCCCTACGACGCGCACTACCTGCCCGACCCCGCCCACCCGGTGTCCCGTCTGTCCGAGCCCCGCAACTACCGGGTGAGCGACGACGACCCCGACAGCCGTACCGTCCTGTGCGCCGAGGTGCCCTGCGCGCTGGGCGACGAGCACTGGCACGCGTCGCCCGCCGACCTCGGCGTCGAGGTGCTCGACGCCCTCGCCCGCGAGGGGCTGCCGCCCGCCCGGCCCGTCGACGTCGTCGTCAAGCGGCTGCCCCACGTGTACCCGCTGTACCGCCGGGGCTTCGCCCAGCACCAGGCGGCGCTGGAGGCGTGGGCCGACCAGCTTCCCGGCGTGGTGATGTTCGGGCGCCAGGGCCTGTTCGCCCACGACAACACGCATCACGCGTTGGCGATGGGGTGGGCGGCGGCGGCCTGCTGGTCACCGACGGGGTTCGCGTGGGACAGGTGGCGCTCGTTCCGGGCGGCGTTCCGGGATCACGTCGTCGAGGACTAGCCCGGCGGCCCGGAGACTCTCGGCACGTCTGACGCCACATATGGCGGGATTCGCGCCGAGACGCGAGACGGGCGAGACGGGCGAGACGGGCGAGACGGGCGAGACGGGCGAGACGGGCGAGACGGGGCGAGACGGGGCGACCGGCTTCGGCGACGGCTGCCAACCGGGTCTGGCGGGAAGTCAGACGATGGTCGTGGCAGAGCGCTCGTCGTTCACGTCCCGGGCGAGTCGGTCGTGTCGGGATGCGCCGAGGAAGAGCGCAGCTCGCAGGCGACGGCGGGCACGACCCGGCGCAGGTAGGGGCCCAGGCGCACGAAGCTGCGGCCGGACGTGCGGAACCGGTAGGTGATGGGCACCTCGGCGTAGGCGAAGCCCTTGGCCAGCAGGTCGAGCGTGAGGACCTGGGCGTAGTTGTAGTCGTGCACGATCTCGGCCGCCCGGGCCGCCGCCAGGCTGAGGGCGCGGTAGCCGCTCTGTCCATCGGTGACCGGCGTGCGCGCCACCCAGCGCAGGGCGAGCGTGAGCAGCCGGTTGCCCAGCCGCCGCTGCGGGCGCATGGCCTCGATCCGGCCGGCGAAGCGGCTGCCGACGACGTAGTCGGCGGTGCCGGCGAGGACGGGCGCGACGACCCGTTCGAGCTCCTCGGGGGCGTACTCCCCGTCGGCGTCACAGAAGGCCACGGCTGCGGCGCCGTAGCTGACGGCCGAAGCCAGTCCCGCCCGCACGGCGGCGCCGAGACCACGGTTGCGCGCGAGGCGCACGACCGTCGCGCCGGCCGCCTCCGCCGCCGCCGCCGTGGCGTCGCTGGAGCCGTCGTCCACGACGATCACCAGGACGGGATGGCCGGCCACGGCCGCCGGCACCCGACCCACTACGGCCCCGACGGTGGCCGCTTCGTCGTGGGCGGGCAGCACGAGCACGACCGGAGCGTCGGCGGGCGCAGGCCTGCGGGGAGGGCGGGGCGGCCGCTCGGCGGCGGCGAGGAGCCGCCAGCGCGAGGACCGTTCGCTCACGAACACCACTCCAGACTGGCATGAAGTTAAGCCACCTTTACAACCGCGCCGCCGGTGCCTAGCGTCGGCGCCCGTGTGGCGGGTGGACGCGTGGTGGGTCGCCCGCCCGCTCCACGCGCGCCTCGGCCTGGCCGCCGTGGCCGTCGTGGTGGCCGCGCTCACCGCGCCGGGAGCGGCGGCGCGCGCCACGTACCTGGCCCGCACCACCGCCGACGAGCCGCACTACCTGCTCACCGCCATCAGCCTGGCTGAAGACGGCGACCTGGACGTGAGCGACGAACGGGCGGCCCTGCGATATCTGCCGTTCCACGCCGTCCCGCTCCCGGTGCAGGCCGCGGTGCGGCCCGACGGCACGCAGGTCGAGCCGCACGACCCGTTGCTGCCCGTGCTCCTGGCCGCGCCGGTGGGGCTCGGCGGCTGGCTGGCGGCCAAGCTCACCCTGGCGTGCGCCGCCGGCATCCTAGCCGCGACCCTGGCCGCCGTGGCCGTCGCCCGCTTCGCCGTCCCACCATCGATCGCCGTCGTCACCGCCGCGGTCGCCGCCCTCTCCCCACCCTTGGCGGTGTACGCCACCCAGGTCTATCCCGAGCTGCCCGCCGCCCTCGCCGTCACCGTCGCCGTCGGGGCCCTCACCGGCGCGCCGCGATGGCGCAACGTCGCCGTCGCCGGGCTGGCCGTCGCCGCCCTCCCGTGGCTGAGCGTGAAATACCTCGCGCCCGCCGCCGCCCTGGCCGCCGTTGCCCTCGTCGGGTGGTGGCGGGCCGGCGCCCGCCGTCGCGCCGGTCTCCTCGCCGCCGGCCTGTTCGTCGCCGGCATCGCCTACCTCGCCGCCCACCAGGCGTGGTACGGCGGGTGGACCCCCTACGCCGCCGGGTCGCATTTCGCCACCGGCGAGTTCACGGTGGTGGGTGAGACGCCCGACTACGCCGGGCGCAGCGTCCGACTGCTCGGATTGCTGACCGACCGCGACTTCGGTCTCCTCGTCTGGCAGCCGGCGTGGCTGGCCGCCGCCCCAGCGCTGGCGGCGCTGCTCCGCCGCCGGCCGCCCGGGACGACCGCCCTCGCCCTTCCCCTGGCCGCCGGCTGGCTCACGGCCACCTTCGTCGCCCTCACCATGCAGGGGTGGTGGTGGCCCGGCCGCCAGACGGTGGTCGTGCTGCCGCTCGTCGTGCTGGCCGTCGCCTGGTGGCTGGGGCGGGCGGCGGCGGGCGACCTCGCCCTCGACCCGCGAGCCGCCCGGCGCCTGCTGATCGCCGTCGCCGTGGCCGGCGCCGTCGGCGTCGTCACGTTCGGGGTGCTGGTCGGCGAGGGGGCGGCGGGCCGGTTGACCTGGGTGGTCGACCCGTTCCGTACGTTCGCTCCCGGCGTCCGGGTGCTGCGGCCCCTCCTGCCCGACCTGCGCCACGGCGGGGCCGCCACGACGCTGCGTCAGCTGGCCTGGTCGGCGGGGCTGGCGGTGCTGGCCGCGGGCGGCTGGCGGAGCGCGGCGCGACGCCCGAGCGACGGGCCCGAACGCTCGCCGGCCGCGTCGAGGCACCGCGCGCTGGCCGAGAAAGGCTGACGGTCAGGGGGCGGGCGCCTGCTGGGGGCGGAGGCCGAACCAGGGGCCCTTGGCCCGCTCGGCGTCGACGACGGCGCGGTGCTCGGGATCGGCCACCGCGGCCGCCAGCGTTTCCGCGCGCGCCAGTTCGGCGGCGGCTTCCTCCCGCGCGCCGCTGGCCGCCAACGCCCGGGCCAACGCCTCGGCGGCGAAGGCGGCGTCCCAGTCGGCCATCTTCGCCCGGTGCGCCTCCACCAGGGCGGCGCAGCGGCGGGCGTGGTGCAGGGCGACCTCGGGCCGGCCGATGGCCGTCGCCGTCCGAGCGATCAGGTACTCACCGCGGGCCTGGTTGGTCTCGTCGCCGAGCACCGACCAGTGGAAGCAACTGGCGTAGGCGCCGTAGAGCAAGCGGTCCGGGTCGACCGCCTCGTGGCCCTCGGCCAGCGCATCGAGGCCGTCCCAGGTCTGGTTGTTGAGCTCCACGGCAAACCGCCGGTGCAGCTCGCCGTCAGCCACGTCCGAACCCGTTCAGGCCGGGCCGCCGAGGAACTCCACCTCGGAGATGGCGGTGTGGTCGTTCTCCGGGTCCTTGGTGACGGCGAGGATCTCGATGCCCGCCGTCGTGGTGATGACGTCGACCGGGATGGTCTGCATCGTCGGGTCCTCGGTGAAGGTCTGGTCGACGGTGACGCCGTTGTCGAAGGTCCAGCGGACGGCCACGATGCGGCGCAACTGGCGGAAGCGATCCAGGCCGTTGCAGGGGTCGATCTTGGCGTACCCGGGCACCAGGCCCACCTGGCTGAGGCGCGTCGGCCCGGTGAACGTGAACGTCAGCCGCTCGCCGGTGGCGTCGCCCCTGGCCCGCCACCCCGTGTCCATGGCGCCGTCGAGCACGTAGGCCACGTCGTAGCGGGTCTGGTCGCCGCAGCTGTTCTGGGACGGCCCGGC
>JBIOZN010000188.1:0-4048 GCA_044871175.1 Acidimicrobiales bacterium
CTGGCCGCCACCACACCGAGCACGGGGACGTCGCCCAGGGGGTCGTGCACGGTCGAGCGCACCTCCACCCGCCCGAGCCCGGTGCGGTTGACGGTGAGGTGGGTCTCGAAGGTGGCGGCGGTGACCGTGGCGTCGTGCTGCATGCCCCGCCCGTCGGCGCCGGGCTGGGCCTTGATGTTGAAGTTCACGCCCTCGGTGTCGAGCGGGCCCTCGTCGGCCAACGCCGTGCCCTCGACCTCGAGGAGGCGCACCCCGAAGCGCTCGACGTAGCCGAAGGCGCGGCCCCCGCCCCGGTGCAGGCCGACGGCCGACTGCTTCTTGGGCTCGCCGAACAGCTCCCGCCCGTAGACGATGGCCGAGTCGGTGGTCATGTACATGGCCAGCACGTACTCGCCCTCCAGGTCGCCCACCCGGGCGGGCACGTAGAGGGCACCGCCGGCGAAGTCACCGACGCAGTTGCTCTGCCACCGTCCGACCATGGCCCGCACCGTCGGCGCGGTGAGGGTGAGGGGGGCCGGCAGGATGGAGCGGAGGTAGTGCTCGTCGCTGTCGAAGGTCACCGACAGCATCTCGGCGTTGACGAAGCGGGGGTTCGCCATGGCCGCCTCCATGGCGGCGATCTCCTCGGTCGTCTTCACGAAGCCCATGTGCATCCTCCTTTGCGATCAGCAGGAGATGAGGAGCGGCTGGTCGTGCTCCCGATCGCGGCCCGCGGCGGGCCGCCGGCAGCCCGAGCGTCACCCTGTCAGACCCCCTGATCGAGCGGCGTTCGCCGCACTATCTACCACGGCCCGCTGCCCCCGCGACGTCTCGGCGCGCCAGGGACACATCGGCGCACCAGGGGAGCAGAACCTGCTCCTGGTGCACCCAGACTGGGCCGCCGCGGCCCTGGTCGGCGGTGCCTACGATCCGGTGGTGACGACTGCGGAGCGGCCCGTCGTGGCCGTCGACGGCCCCGTGCCCCACGTGCGGCGCCTCACGCTCGACCGGCCCGACAAGCGCAACGCCCTGTCCCACCGCCTGCGTGCCGAGCTGTTCGCCTGCCTGCGGGCGGCCGATTCCGATCGCGACGTGCGGGTCGTCATCATCCGGGGCGCGGGGCCGTGCTTCTCGGCCGGCTACGACCTCAGCCAGGATCGCGCCGAGGAACCCCCGTGGCCCGTGTCGCGTGCCGACGGTGGCTGGGCCCGCCACGTGCTCGCCGGGTGGTTCGAGATGTGGGACCTGGCCACGCCGGTCATCGCCCAGGTGCACGGGTGGTGCCTGGCCGGGGGCACCGAGCTGGCCAGCGCCTGCGACCTCGTGTACGTGGCCGAGGACGCCCGCATCGGGTATCCCCCGGTGCGCGCCATGAGCCCCCCCGACATGGCCTGGCAGCCGTGGCTGCTCGGGATGCGGCGAGCCATGGAGGCCATGCTCACCGGCGATGCCATGACCGGCGTGGAGGCGGTGGCGGCCGGGTTCGCCAACCGGGCCTTCCCGGGCGAACACCTGGAGGCCGAGGTGCTCGCCGTGGCCGAACGGGTGGCCCAGGTGCCCCCCGATCTGCAGGCGCTCAACAAGCGGGTCGTGCACCGGGCCATGGACGTGATGGGCATCCGCGCCGGGCTGCGGGCCACCGCCGAGCTCAACGCCCTCGGCTTCCACCAGCGCTCGAGCCGCGAGTACTTCGGCCGGCTGGGCGAGGGGGTCACCGACGCCCTGTCCGAGCGCGACGGGCGCTTCGGGGACTACCGCACCGCCGAGCGATGACCGCTGACGGGTACCGGTTCTACGGCGAGCTGGCCGAGTGGTGGCCGCTCGTGTCCCCGCCCGAAGAGTACGCCGAGGAGGCCGCCTACTTCCGCCGCGTGCTGGCGGCAGGGTCGCCGCCCATCCGCGACGTGCTCGAACTGGGCAGCGGAGGAGGCCACAACGCCGTGCACTTGAAGGACCGTTTCGGGCTCACCCTGGTCGACCGGTCACCTGGGATGCTCGCGATGTCGCGCCGGCTCAACCCCGAGTGCGCGCACGTGCAGGCGGACATGCGCACTGTGCGGCTGGGGCGCACCTTCGACGCTGTCTTCGTGCACGACGCCGTCGACTACATGGTCACCGAGGCCGATCTGCGCGCCGCCATCGACACCGCCTTTGTGCACTGCCGCCCGGGTGGGCAGGCCGTGTTCGTGACCGACCATGTCACCGAGACGTTCGCGCCCGACACCGACCACGGCGGCCACGACGCAGCCGACGGGCGGGGCGTCCGCTTCCTCGAGTGGACATGGGACCCGGACCCCGGAGACAGCGAGGTACGCACCGAGTACGCCTTCGTGTTACGGGGGTCCGATGGCTCGGTGCGGGCCGTGCACGAGACCCACCGCACCGGGCTGTTCGATCGGTGCACCTGGCTGCGCCTGCTCCGCGCCGCCGGGTTCGACGCCTCCGTGCACAGCGAGGAGACGAGGGAGGACCGCGTGCCCCGCTCGGTGTTCATCGGCCAGCGGTCGCATCGGTGAGCGCGCCGTCGCCTCGCGGGCGGCGAGAGCCGCCCAGGTTCCGCACCGTCGAGGTCCGCCGGGCGGAGCGGGCGACGCCCCGCCTCGTGGGGGTCACCCTGGGCGGCCCGGCCCTGCAGGGGTTCGCGCTGGAACAGCCGGCCGCCAGCGTGCGGCTCCTGCTTCCGTCGGCGACCGACGACCCGCTCGTCATCCCCGAGTGGACGGGCAACGAGTTCCTGCTGCCCGACGGGCGCCGGCCCGTGATCCGCACGCTGACGCCCCGACGCTTCGATCCCGACCGGCTGGAGCTGGCCGTCGAGGTGGTCGACCACGGGGCCGGCGCAGTGTCGTCGTGGGCTACCACGGCGGTACCTGGGGACGTGGTCGCCGTCTCCGGCCCGGGACGCGGCTACGCCGTCGATCCTGACGCGCCCGGCTTCTGGCTGGCGGGCGACGAGACCGCCCTGCCCGCCATCGGCCAGCTGCTCGAGGCGCTGCCCGCCGGCCGGCCCGTCGCGGTGCACGTCGAGGTCTCGCACCCCGACGCCCGCCTCGCGCTGCCCACGGCCGCCGCCGCCAACGTGTACTGGTGGGACCAGCCGGCGGGCGCGCCTCCCGGTGACACGCTCGTGGCCGCGGTCGTCGCTGCCGAGCTCGTCTCGGGTACCCGCGTGTGGGCGGCCGGGGAGGCGGCGGCCATGCAGCGCATCCGTCAACACCTGTTCGGCTCGCGGGGCTACCCGCGCGCGCTCGCAACCGTGCGGGGATACTGGAAGCAGGGCCGGGGCGGCGACGCCGACGACGAGGGCGCCTGAGCCCGCTCAGCCCACGCCGTCGGCCAGCTCCAGGCACTTCAGCACCGTTCGCCAGTTCCGGGCCGTGCCCGTGCCCTTCCCCTTGCGTGCCAGGTCGCCGGCCAGCTTGCTGCGGCCGAGGCCCCTGGGCAGGAAGAGGTAGAGGTCGCGGCCGGCGGCCACTGCTTCCTCGGGCGCGTAGCGGGCCACGTCCAGGCCTCGCAGGTCGCCGTCGAAGACGACGTGGAGATGGGCGGGGTCCTCACCGCGGGCGACGTACGGGTTCTTGGCCACCACCCGGGCGAGCTCGTCCCGGGTGCGCACGACCACGTCAGGATCCACGTCGCCGGCGGCGGCGATGGCGGTGCGGAGCTTCTTGGCCATGGAGGCTGCGCTCGACCGAGAGCGAAAGACGAGGTTGCCGCTCTGGATGTAGGTGCGCACATCCTCGGCCCCGCACGCGGCGGCCGCCTGGCGCAGGTCGGCCATCGCCAGCTTCCCCTTGCCGCCGACGTTCACGCCCCGCAGGAAGGCGACCATGACGCTCACGGCGGCGATATTGGCACGCCCGCCGGGCGGGGCATCAGAAGCGGCCGCCGCCCCGACCACGCCGATGGGACGAGTCCGACGAGCTCGATCGGCCCGACGAGCCCGACCGGTGCGCCGACTTGAACCCGCCGAGGGAGCGCCGGGAGGACGATGTGCGCGACCACCACGACCGGGACGCCCCGGCGTCATCGTCGAGATCGTGGCCGCCGGCGCCGGCGCCGGCCCGGC
>JBIOZN010000189.1:0-10189 GCA_044871175.1 Acidimicrobiales bacterium
GGGCCGCGGTGGGCCGACCTACTGGGGCGCGAGCACATCCGCGCCGCCCTCGGCGAGGGGGCGCACACCGTCGGGGCGGTGAAGGCGTGGCCCATCCCGGCGCGAATCGACAAGGTCGTGCTCGGCGCCGGGCGGGCGCTGTTCGCAGGGGACGCTACGGCGGCCGCCGACCCGCTCACGGGTGAGGGAATCGCCCAGGCGCTGGTGTCGGGCCGGCGGGCGGCGGAGGCCATCGTCGCCGCCGGCGCCGAGCACCCCGAGGACGCCCAGCGGCGCTACCGCCAGGCGGTGCAGTGCGAGCTGGTGGCCGACCACCAGATGTCCATGGTGCTGGGTCGGGTGCTGCGCCGCTCGTGGGGGGCGCGGGGAGCCATCCGCGCCGCCGGCGCCACCGCCTGGACCCGCCGGTCGTTCGCCCGGTGGATGTTCGAGGACGAGCCGCGCGCCGCCGCCCTCACGCCGCGTCGCTGGCACCCGGACTTCCTCGCCCGGCCGGGCGCCTACGCCACCGACGGGCGCTCGCGCCCAGCCTTCACCGCCGCGAAACCGGAGTGAAACGCGGGTTGCCTACGGTCGGTGCGTCGTCGGGTGCGGGTCGCGTCGGACCAGGCGGCTGGTGACGGAGCGGGTCGGCACAGCCCTTTCCCCCCGGGCGCTGTGCCGACCCCCGTCACGTCGACTTGTCGCCCGTGGACTTGTCGGCCGGTTTGTCCGACGGGTGGATCGTGATGTCACCGGCCGGCTCGCCCTTGCGCACCCGCACCACCAGCTGGCCGTTGGTGAGCGAGGCCTCGAGCCCGCTGCCGTAGCCCGCCGGCACCTCGACCTCGCGCTCGTAGCCGCCGTACTCCCATTCGTGGATGAGGTACTCGCGTGGCCCGGCGCTGCGCAGGCTGGCGTAGAACCGCAGCTCGTTCCTGCGCAGCTCGACGGTGACATCGGCGGGCGTCACCGCCGCCAGCGGGGCGATGACGACGAGCGACCCGGCCGTCTCGTACACGTTCACCGGCACCCGCTGGGGCTCCATCGATGCTTCGGTGGCGGCCGTGGAGTCCGACACCTGGCGCGGTGTCGGACGGGCCTGGCCCTTGTCGGTTCCCATGTCGTTCCCCACGGACCCGAACGTACCGGCACCACTACCGTGCTCGCATGCGCACTCGGCTGACCGACCTGCTCGAGATCGAGCACCCCGTGATGCTGGCCGGCATGGGTGGGGTGTCGTACCACCGCCTGGTGGCGGCGGTGTCCGAAGCGGGCGGCTTCGGCACCCTGGGCGCCTCGGCCATGCGCCACGACGAGCTGGTGGCCGAGATCGCCGGCGTCAAGGCGCACACCGCCAAGCCCTTCGGGGTCGACCTGCTCACCGCCCTGCCCGGCCAGCTCGAGAGCGAGGTCCAGACGGTGATCGAGGGCGGGGCCCGGGCCTTCGTCGCCGGACTGGGTGTGCCGCGCGAGGTCATCGACGTCCTCCACGACCACGCCATCCTGGTGGGCTCGATGGCGGGCAAGGTCCGCCACGCCGTCAGCGCGGTCGCGTCCGGCTGCGACTTCGTCGTCGCCCAGGGCACGGAGGCGGGCGGGCACACGGGCCAGGTGGCCACCATGGCCCTCGTGCCCCAGGTGGTCGACGCCGTCGGCGCGCAGGTCCCGGTGGTGGCGGCGGGCGGGCTGTTCGACGGCCGGGGGCTGGCGGCCTCGCTGGCCCTGGGCGCCGACGGTGTGTGGGTCGGGACGCGCTTCATCGCCACCCCGGAGGCGCGGGCGGTGAAGGGCTACAAGGAGACCCTGCTGGGGCTGGCCGAGGACGGCACGGTGGTGAGCCGCGCCTACACGGGCAAGACCTGCCGGGTGGTGCGCAACCAGTGGACCCAGTACTACGACGAGCACCCCGACGAGCTGGCCCCGTTCCCCGCCCAGGCGGTGCACGCCGCCCGGCAGGGAGCCAGCCACCTGGGCGCCCCCGACGGCACCGAGGTCGACGTGGCCCGGGAGTTCATGCCCTGCGGCCAGGGCGTGGGCGCCATCGACGCGCTGGTGCCCGCCGGCGAGCTCGTCCTGCAGATGGTGGCCGAGGCCGAAGCCGTGCTCGGCCGCCTGGCGCCGACGCTCGCCTGAGCCATGGCGCTCGACGTCGCCGCCGTCGGCGACCGCATCGGCCAGGTGTGGCCGGCCGACATCGTGCCCGCCCTGCACGACTACATCGCCATCCCCAACGTCTCTCCGGCCTACGAGCCCGGCTGGGCCGAAGCCGGGCACATGGACGCCGCCGTCGCCCTCGTACGCGACTGGTGCGCCGCCCGGCCCATCCGGGGGCTCACGGTGGACGTGCAGCGTCTGCCTGGGCGCACACCCCTGGTCGTCGTCGACATCCCCGCGTGTGGAGGGGCCGATGACGACACCGTCGTGCTCTACGGCCACCTCGACAAGCAGCCCGAGATGGTGGGGTGGCGCGACGGGATGGGGCCGTGGACGCCGGTGGTGGAGGGCGACCGCCTGTACGGGCGGGGCGGCGCTGACGACGGCTATGCCGCCTTCGCCGCGCTGGCCGCGGTCGAGGCCGTGCAGGCCGCCGGCGGCGCCCACACCCGCCTGATGGTGCTGATCGAGGCCAGCGAGGAGTCGGGCAGCCCCGACCTGCCCGCTCACGTCGAGGCGTTGGGCCCCCGGCTGGGCACGCCCAGCCTGGTCGTGTGCCTTGACTCCGGGTGCGCCGACTACGACCGGCTGTGGGTGACCACGTCGCTGCGGGGCAACCTCGTGGGCACGCTATCGGTGGACGTGCTCACCGAGGGGGTGCACTCGGGGACCTACGGCGGCGTGGTGCCCAGCACTATGCGGATCCTGCGCCTGCTGCTCGAGCGGCTCGAGGACGCGCGCACGGGTGCCCTGCGGCTGCACGAGCTCAACCCGCCCGTGCCCAAGGACCGGCGGCGCCAGGCCGAGGAGGCGGTGGCGGCGGGCGTGGACCCGACCGAGGCGCCGCCCCTCGTCCCCGGGGTGGCCCTGGCCGCCGATGATCCCGTCGAGCTCCTGCTGGCCAAGACGTGGCGGCCCTCGCTCGCCTACACGGGCGCCGACGGGTTCCCGCCCGTGGCGCGGGCGGGCAACGTGCTGCGGCCGCGCTCGGCCCTCAAGCTGAGCCTGCGCCTGGCCCCCACCACCGACGCGGCGGCGGCGACGCGAGTCGTGCGCGACGTGCTGGAGGCCGACCCGCCCTACGGCGCCACCGTGCGGTTCACAGCCGAGGATGCCGCCCCCGGCTGGGCCGCGCCCCCCTTCGCCCCGTGGCTCGACGCCGCCCTGGAGGCGGGCTCGCAGGCGGCCTTCGGCCGAAGCTATGGGGCCTGGGGCGAGGGCGGCACGATCCCCTTCATGGCCATGCTGGGCGCCCGGTTCCCCGAGGCCCAGTTCGTGGTGACGGGCGTGCTCGGGCCGGGGTCCAACGCCCACGGGCCCAACGAGTTCCTCCACCTGCCCACGGGCCGGCGCGTCACCGAGGTCGTCGCCACCGTGCTCGACGCCCACCCCCGCCGTCAAAACCGGTTTGCACCCTGAGCGCCCACTATTGGCCCCCAGAGTGCAAACGCCCCGCCCGCCGCTCACCCGTTTGCACCCTGAGCGCCCACTATTGGCCCTCAGGGTGCTCCCGTCTGTGGGGGAGCCGCCGCCGCTCAGGCGTCGACGATCTCGCGGAGTTGCTCGATGGTCTTCACGGGGTCACCGCCGATGGGGCTCACGCTCAGCACGGTGACGCCCGCCTCCCGGTAGGCCGCCACCCGCTCGGCCACGTAGCTGCGCGGCCCGATGAGCGAGCTCTTCTCCAGCCACTCGGCCGGCACCTCGGCCGCGGCCTCATCCTTCTTGCCGTCCAGGTAGAGATCCTGGATCGTGGCGGCCTCGGCCTCGTAGCCGTAGCGCTGGGCGATGGTGTTGTAGAAGTTCCTGCCCCGGGCACCCATGCCGCCCACGTACAGGGCGACCATCGGCCGGGCGGCGTCGCGCAGCTTCTCCACCGGCAGGTCGTCGCCGATGGCCACCGAACCGCCGGCGGCGATCTCCAAGGGGCCGAGGTCGGGGCTGCGTCGGGCGAGGCCGCGGCGCAGGTCGTCGCCCCACACCTGGTCGGCCTTCTCGGGGATGAACATGATCGGCAGCCACCCGTCGGCCAGCTCGGCCGTGGTGGCCACGCTCTTGCCCATCAGCGAGGCCCACCAGATCGGGATGGCCGGGCGCACGGGCTGGTTGATGAGCTTGAGCGGCTTGCCCAGGCCCGTGCCCTCGCCCTCGGGCAGGGGGATGTGCACGGTGACCCCGTCGTACTGCAGCTTCTCCCGGCGCCACACCATGCGGCAGACCTCGATGTAGTCGCGGATGCGGCTCATCGGGTGGTCGTAGGGCACGCCGTGCCAGCCCTCGATCACCTGGGGGCCCGAGGCGCCCAGGCCGCAGATGGCTCGGCCGTCGCTCACGTAGTCGAGCCCGGCGAAGGTCATCGCCACCGTGGTGGGCGTGCGGCCGTACACGTTGATGATGCCCGAGCCGATCTCGATGCGCTCGGTCCTGGCCGCCAGGTAGCCCATCTGGCTGATGGCGTCGAAGCTGTAGGCCTCGGCCACCCACACGATGTCGAGGCCGGCCGCCTCGAGGTCGCGCACCTGCTGGACGGTTTCCTTGAAGCCGCCGGCGTAGCTCAGCTGCATGCTCAGGCGCATTTGGTCGCTCGCTCCTCGGGGTCGGGATCAGACGGGTTGGATCAGCGGGGGGTCAGCGCGGTCGGCCGAACTGCGGCTTGCGCTTCTCGAGGAAGGCGGTGATGCCCTCCTGGGCGTCGGGCGTGGTGACGGCGGCGGCCATGAGCTCGAGGGTGAGGTCGTAGGCCTTGTCCTGGGGCAGGTCGATCTGGGCGTAGAAGCCGTGCTTGCCCAGTCCCTTGGACTCGGCGCTGCCGCGGGTGGCGCGGGTGATCAGGTCGTGGGCGGCGTCGTCCAGCTGGCCCGCAGGCACCACTCTGTTCACCAGGCCCCAGTCGGCGGCGGTACGGGCGTCGATGACATCGCCGGTCATGGCCAGCTCGAGCGCCCGCTTGCGGCCCACCGCGCGGCCGACGGCGACCAGCGGCGTGTGGCAGAACAGGCCGCCCTTGCCTCCCGGGATGGCGAAGCCGGCGTCCTCGCTGGCCACGGCCAGGTCGCAGGTGGCCACCAGCTGGCAGCCGGCGGCGGTGGCCAGGGCGTGGACCTTGGCCAGCACGGGCTGGGGGATGGCCTGGATCGTGTCGAGGGCGGCGCGGCAGGCGAGGAACACGCGGCGGGCCCCGGCCAGGTCGGTGCCGGCCATGTCGGCGAAGTTGTGGCCGGCCGAGAACACCGGGCCGTTGGCGGCCAGCACGACGCCCACGGCGTCACTGGCCCCGACCTCGGCAAAGGCGGCCCCGAGCTCGTGGAGCACCTCCAGGGAGAGCGCGTTGCGCTTCTCGGGCCGATTGAGGGTGATCGTCGTGATCGGCCCCTCGGCCTTCACCAGCAGGTGGTCGTAGCTCATGGGCCCAGTCTCCCCGGGGGCCGGTGAACGGGTCAACGCCGGACGGCGGTAGGCCGGTGGCGGTCGGCGCCAGGACGCTCACGCCTGGTTCATGTCCGCCTCATGATGGCCCCTCGATGATCTGGCTCGACCAGCGACGACCAGTCGACCAGGAGGCCTCCCCCCCGATGTGCACCACGCCCGCCCCGCGCTCCGAGGACGGCTCGGGCCCGCACCCCTGTTGCGTGCCCGCACCGTTCCCGGCCCTCCACGCTGCGCTGCGGGCCGACGCCGACCGCCTGACGCTGGTGGCCGACGCCGTGGCCCGGGGGGACGGAGCGCGGGTGGCGGCCTTCGTCGACCGCACCAGCGTGTTCGTGGCCGGCGTGCACTGCCACAACGCCATCGTGGGCGAGCTGGTCGTGCCCGAGGTGCTGCGGCGCCGCCCCGACGCCGGCCCCGTCGTCGCCGTGCTCGAAGCCCAGCACGCCGAGCTCGACACCCTGGCCCACCGGGTCCAGGACCGCACCATCGTGCTCGACACCGCGGTGCGCGGCTGGCAGGTGTCGGCCCTGGCCGTGGCCGAGGACCTGGCCGCCCTGCGTGACGCCCTCGAGGCCCATCTCGAGCGCGAGGAGCGCGAGTTCGGGCCGTTGTGGCACGCGGCCCTGGCCCCCGAGGACGAGGCCGCGCTCACGGCCGCCGTGCTCGAGCACACGGCCGACACGCTTCCTCTGCTGGTGGCCTGGATCGAGCACGCCGCCGGCCCGGCGGCGGCCGCGACGGTGCTGCGTGACGCGCCCGCTGCGCTTCGCGAGGCCTGCCGCGCCGAGTGGTGCCCGGCCTTCGCACGGCGGGCCGCCGCCACGCTCTGACCCCGACAACCAGCCATAATGCCTATGGCGATGTCCTGGGGCGGCCGCCGGCCGCGCAGTACGGTCGCGCCGCAGTGACGACACCGCGCGTCGGTATTCTCGGCCCGCTCGAGATCGTCGGTTCCGCCGGCCCGATCCCCGTGACGGGGCGCCTCCAGCGCGCCCTGGTGGTGCGCCTGGCCCTGGCCGGCGGGCGGGCCGTCCCTCGCGACCGGCTCATCGACGACCTCTGGGACGGCGAACCCCCAGCCAGCGCGGTCAACACCCTGCAGACCTACGTGTCGCTGCTGCGCCGGGCCCTGGGCGAGGCCCTCCCGCTCGTGCGCCAGGGCCAGGGCTACCAGCTCCAGATCGAGCCCGGCGACGTCGATGCCGTCAAGTTCGAGGCCATGCTCACCGAGGGGCGGCGGGCGGCCGCCACCGACCCCGAACGCGCCGTCGAGCGCCTCGACGCCGCCCTCGGCCTGTGGCGGGGGGCGGCCCTGGTGGATGCGGCCGAGTTCGCGTTCGCGCGCGGCGACACGGCGCGGCTGGAAGAGCTGCGGGTCGTCGCCCTCGAAGAACGCCTGGGCGCCCTCCTGGCCCTGGGTCGCCACGGCGAGGCCGTGCCCGAGTTGGAGGCGGCGGTGGCCGCCCATCCGTTGCGGGAGCGGCTCGCCGGCCTGCTCGCCCTCGCCCTCTACCGGGCCGGACGCCAGGCCGACGCGCTGCGGGCGATCGACCGCACGCGCACGACGCTGGCCGACGAGCTCGGCCTCGACCCGACGCCCGAACTGGTGCGGCTCGAGCACGCCATCCTCACCCACGACCCCTCCATCGCCCCTACCAACGGCACGACCCCCGGGCTCGCTCGGGCGCCGGCCGCGCCGGCCGCGCCGGCCACTGCGCCGCCGGCTGCGCCCGTCACCGGGGCCATCGCCTCGGTGGCTCCGCCCGTCGGGTCCGCCGGCACCACGGCCGGGGCCGGCACCACCGCCGGCCCCGCCGACGCCGCCACCGGCCCCGCCGGCCCGCCGCTCGAGCTCCCCACGGCGGCCAGCCACGGTCGGCGCCGCTTCGTCGGGCGGACCTCGGAACGGGCGTGGCTGCGCGAACGGTGGGCCACGGCCACCGGCGGGGCCAAACGCCTGACGATCCTCGACGGCGAGCCGGGCATCGGCAAGACCCGCCTGGCCGCCCAGCTGGCGGCCGACGTCCACGCCGACGGGGCCCTCGTGTTGTGGGGCCGCTGCTCCCCCCAACCGCCGGCCCCCTACCAGCCCGTCACCGAGGGCCTGCGCGAGGTCGGCCGGCTCGTCGCCCCCGACACGCTCGAGCGCCTGGTTCACGGCCGTCCCGCCCTCGCCCGCCTGCTGCCCATCCCGGCGCTGGTGGGCGCGGCCAACGGCCTGGCCGACCCCACCGTCGTGCCCGAATCCTCGGGCGCCGACCCCGCCGCCGCCCGCTACCACCTGTACGAGGCGGTGGCGTCGCTCGTCGCCGAGGTGTCGCGCGGCAACCCGGTGCTGTTCGTGATCGACGACATCCACTGGGCCGACGTCGGCACCCTGGCCATGATCGGCCACGTCCTGCGCCACCCCGACCCGGGCGCCCTCATGGTGCTGGGCACGGCCCGCAGCGTCGACGCCGGCCCCAACTCGGCCTTCGCCGACGCCGTCGTCGACCTGCGCCGTGACCGCCTGATCGACCGGCTGTCGGTGGGCGGTCTCGACCCCGGCGCCACCGCCGAGCTGGTGGCCGAGGTGGCCGGCGAGATCGCCGAGCGGGCGGCCGAGGTCCACCGCGCCACTGCCGGCAACCCCTTCTTCGTCGAGGAGCTGGCCGCCCACTGGTCCGAGTCGGGCCACACCGGCGGTGCCGAGGGCGCCGTGCCGGCCAGCGTCCGGGAGGTGGTGCTGCGCCGCCTCGAGCGCCTCGGGCCCGAGACGGTGGCGGTGCTCAGTGCGGGCGCGGTGCTGGGCGACGTCGTCGAGCTCGACGTGCTCGAGGCGGTGGCCGGACCGGGCGCCGACGAGTTGCTCGACCTCGTCGACCAGGCCCGCGACGCCGGGCTGCTGGCCGAGGACCCCGACGAGCTCGGGCGCTACCGGTTCGTCCACGCGCTCGTGCGTCAGACCCTGCTCGAGCGCATGAGCCGGACGCGCGTCGCCCGCCTCCACTTGGCCGCCGCCGAGGCGTTCGCCGCCGGCCGCGGCCCGGCCGCCGAGCGCCACCGCGAGATCGCCCACCACCGCTTGGCCGCCCTCCCCGCCGGCGACCGCGCCACTGCCGTGGCGGCCGCCCTCGACGCCGCCCGCCGGGCCCTCGACGACCTGTCCTACGAGGCCGCCCTCGAGCTGGCGACGGCGGCTCGTTCCGTCGTGGCCGAAGAAGGCGACGGTACCGACAGCCGCACCCGGGCCGAGATCGACCTGCTGCGGGGGGCCTCGCTGCGCACGGTCGGCCGCCTGGCCGAGGCGCGCCAGGCGCTCGACGCCGCCGCCCTCAAAGCTCGCCGCCACCGTTACGACGACATCCTGGTGAGCGCCGCCCTGGCGGCGTCGGCGGCCAAGGCGGCCGGGCTCGGCTTCGACTTGGAAGAGCTCGATGAGCCCCTGGTGGAATTGCTCGAGGCCGCCCTGGCCACCGATCCCCCGCCGCCGGCCCGGGTGCGCCTGCTCGGTGCGCTGGCCGTGACGCTGGCGACATCGGCCGAGTACGAGCGCCCCGACGCGCTCACTGCGGAGGCCGTCGAGCTGGCCGCCACGCTCGACGATCCACGCCTCCTTGGGGCGGCGTTGCAGTCACAGGCCACCGTCCTCTGGCGACCGGCGACGCTGCTCGAACGGCGCCGCCTGCTGTCGGAGGCGGCTGCCCTGGCCGACGAGACAGGCGACGCCGACCTCGCCGTGCGCACGCGCGTGGGGCTCATCAGCGTGCTGCTCGAGTTCGCCTGCGTGAGCGACGCCGAGGCCGAGATCGAGCGCCTCGACCAGCTCGTGCACCAGCTCCGGCAACCGGCCTACGCCTTCTTCCCCCGCTCGTACCAGGTGCTGTTGTGCTTCCTGCGGGGCGACTACCAGGACGCCGCCACCGGTGCCGAGGCGGTCCACGCCATGACCGTCCCGATGTACGGGTCGAACACCCAGGCGGTGTACGACGCCCGGCGCTACCTGTTCGTGCGCGACCGCCAGGGCCTGGGCGCGCTGCTGGAGTCGGCGGCGGCGCCGATCCTCGACAACCCACAGTGGATCGTGCGGCTCACCACCGCCCACGTGTTCGCCCTCGCCCACCACCCGGCGGCGCGCGACCTCTACGAGCAGGTGGCCGACGAACCGGTGAAAGAGGACGTGCTGTGGACGCCGTCGATGGCGATCCTGTGCGAGTTGGCCTACTTGCACCACGACGCGGCACGCGCCGAACGGCTGCGGGCCGTGCTCGAGCCGTTCGCCGGGCGCCTCGTGTGCAGCGGCACCGCCATCAGCAACGGCATGGTGAGCCGCTACCTCGGCCTGGCCAGCCATGCCGCCGGCGATCTCGAGGCCGCCGATGCGTGGTTCACGCAGTCCGAGTCCGAGCACGAGCGCATCGGCGCACGGCCCTGGCTAGCCCGGTCGTACCAGGGCCACGCCGCCGCCCTCGAGGCGCGAGGCGCACCGGGGGACGCCGAGCGTGCCGCCGAGCTGCGCGCCCGCGCTCGCACCATCGCCGACACCATCGGCCTCTTCCTCGACTGACGCGCCACCCGTCGGCGCCGTACCGCGCCGCAACCTCAACTCTCGGCGCGATTTCCGCCATATGTGGCGAATATCGCG
>JBIOZN010000190.1:0-2799 GCA_044871175.1 Acidimicrobiales bacterium
CGGGTGTTCTTCGAAGAAGTGGTGCGCGAGAACCTCGATCTCGGCCGGCCCGACCGGGTGTCGCTCATCTTCAACCTCCACATCCACCACCGTCGCCAGCGGCCCACACCGGGCCGGTTCCGCACCCGGGTGTTCACCCGCGACGTGTCCCCGTCGCTGCACATCGAGTACAAGGCGACCCGAGTGAAGCAGTACCACAAAGAAGAACGAGCGCTGCGCACCGATGTTGCCCGACTGGCAGGGTGAGGATGGCGGCGACGGGTTGTTTCAGGATGCCTGATGTTCATGGTGGCGTTACCGGTGGTGGGGTTGTCGGCGTGGATGCTCAGGTTGTCGGTTGTTCGGCGATGTCGATGGTGGTGCGGTAGGGGCGGAGTCCGTCGCGTTCGAGGTGGTCGAGCACGGTGAGGGCGGCGTGTAGGGCGATGGTGTTGGTGCCGGGTCCGCCGGGCAGCTCGAGGGTGATGGTGAGGTGTTGGAGGAGGGGGAGGTCGTCGTCGTTCATTCGGCGGTGACTTCGGTGGTGGCGGTGCGGGCGGCTTTGTCGTCGACGATGGAGGCGCCGGCGGCGTAGGCGGCGATGAGGGCTTGGACGGCGAGGTTGTTGACCGCTCGGGGCAGCCCTCGGGAGGCCTTGTGGATGCGGGTGATGGCGTCGTCGGAGAACAGGGTGTCGGCGCGCCCGGCCAGTTTGAGGTGGTGGGCGAGGTAGTCGACGGTGTCGGGCCGGGTCATGGGGGGGATGGCGTAGCGGAGGGCGACGCGTTGGTCGAGGGCGGCGAAGGCGCTGAGGCGAAGGCGTTGGCGCAGGGTGGGTTGGCCGACCAGGACGAGGGCGAACGGGGAGGTGTAGTCCATGTCGGCGTTGGTGAGCAGGCGGAGCTCTTCGAGCTGGTCGGCGCTGAGCAGGTGGGCTTCGTCGACGACGAGAACGGCGTGTCGTCCTCGTTCGGTGAGCTCGGCGGTGAGGGCGTCGGTGGCTTGGGGGATGAGGGCGGCTTTGTGGAAGCGGGGCACGCCGCCGAGGCGGTGGACGATGGTGGTGTAGAGGCCACGGGCGCCGATGGCGGGGTTGCCCAGGTAGATGAGGGTGTGCCGGGAGCTGTCGAGCTCGCCGAGGGCGGCCCGGACGGCGACGGTCTTGCCGGCGCCCACCTCACCGGTGATCACTCCGATGGCGGCTTCGTCGACGCACCAGGTGATGCGGGCGACGGCTTCGGCGTGGCCGGGGTGGCGGTGCAGCATGGAGGGGGCGAGGTCTTTGGTGAACGGGGTGCGGGTGAACCCCCAGTGGGAACGGAGCCGTTGGATGCTCATCGGGTCACCTCGGGGTCGTGGTCGCCGTGCTCGAGGGCGCCGGTGACGGGTTGGTCGGGGGGCCATGCGGTGCCGGGGAGGACCAGCTGGTTGGGGTCGGGCATGGCGGCGTAGGAGATGCGTTGTTCGAGCTCGGCGTCGGCGCGGGCTTCGATGAGGGCGAGGTAATCGATCCCGGTGGCCGCCGGGGGTGGTTCGACCCCGGGTTCGGGGCGGGCGGCGGGATGGGCGTGGCGGCCGATCACCACCGGCACGGCCTGGCCCATGGGCCGCCCCGACCAGCGCACCTCGATGCGGGTCAAGTCGAAGGGGTCGAACACCAGTTCCACCCGGCGGCCGACCAGGGCGGCGTCCACTTCGTAGGTGTTGGTGAACAGCCCCACCGTGGCCGTCTTGGTGACGGTGCGGGTCTCGGACCACAAGAACGTCTCGTGCAGCTGTTCGGGGGTCGGGTAGCGCAACGCGGCGGTGGTGGTGAACCGCTCGAGCGGGGTGGTGTTGGTCTCGGAGTGGACGGCCCGGTGGTAGACGGCTTCCACCCAGGCGCCGAACAGCTGGTTGAGTCGGGCCACGTCGCCGATGTCGCTGTGGGCCACCTCGACCAGGAACTGGTCGCGCACCGTGCGGAAGAAGCGTTCGATCTTGCCCCGGCCCTGGGGGCGGCCGGGCCGGGAGTGGATGAGCCGGATGCCCAGGGTGGCGCACGCCCGTAGCAGTTGGGCGGACACGAACGGGCTGCCGTTGTCGAGGTACACGGCGCCGGGGACACCCCGGCTGGTCAGTCCGCAGCGCAGGGCGGCCTCAGCCCGCAGGGTGTCCTCGGCGGTCACCCACCGGTAGCCGGTGACCAGCCGGCTGTGATCGTCGAGGAAGGCGAACAGGATCGCCTTGTGCCGCCCGATGATGGGGCCGTGCAAGGCGTCGCCCACCCACAGCTCGTTGGGGTGTGAGGCCTCGAACCGTCACGAAGGCCACCCTGGCCGTGCTGAGCGCGTGGCGGGTCAGGCCCAGCCGGCGGAAGTGGCGTTGGATCGTCCGCTCGTTGGGCGCCCATCCCATCGTCTCGGCCAGGATGTGGCCGATCTGGGCGGCGGTGCGCTCGGGCGCCTCCCGTTTGAGCGCCTCGGCCATGGCCAACACCTCGGTGGGCACCTTCAACGACAGGGCCCGGGGCTTGGGCTTGAGCGCCTCGAACCCTCCGGCCCGCCACGCCCGGATCCACTGGTCAGCCGTGGAGCGGCCCACCCGCACCTCCACCCCGCCGGGCCCGGTGTGCACGCCGGCGGCCAGCTCGCGGATCAGCCGGCCCCGCTGCGCCTTGGACAGCGCCGGGTCGGCGGCCTCCCGGATCAGCCCATAGCGGAACAAGGCCACCTCGGTGGCTCGGTCCGTCATCGACCCCAACCTCCTCGTCATCGCGCTGGGCCCGCCTGCCGGGCACAGCGGATGCGCACCGTTGCCGGTCGATCAGGGCGCCAGCCA
>JBIOZN010000191.1:0-5646 GCA_044871175.1 Acidimicrobiales bacterium
CCAGCGCCCCGTCCTCGTCGCCGGCCGCCGGCTGCGCCCCGACTTCACCTACCCGTCGGCGCGCGTCATCATCGAGGTCGTCGGCTGGCAGGACCACGGCCACCGCCAGGCGTTCGAAGCCGACCCCGAACGGGCGGCCGTCCTCACCGCCGCCGGGTGGGTCGTGCTCACCTTCACCTGGCTCCAGGTCCTGCGCCGCCCGGAGTTGGTGGCCGACTGTGTCCGAGCCACGCTGGCTCAGCGCGGCGCGGCCGCGTGAGACGTCCCGGTGCGAGACGTCCCGGCGCGCGACGTCTCGGCGCGAAATCCGCCATATACGGCGGAAATCGCGCCGAGAGTGCAGGCAACGCTGGCGGATAAGGGGAGAGAATGTGGAGGTGGCCGACGACGAGCGGGTCACGGCCGCCCCGGCGGCGCTCGGCGACGGGCGATCGGACGACGAGCGGGTCACGGCCGCCCCGGCGGCGCTCGGCGAGGGGCGATGGGCCGACGCCCGGGCCGGCTTCGAGGCCGCGTTGGCCATCGGCGAGACGGCCGAGGCCTGCTTCGGCCTGGCGACGGCGCTGTGGTGGCAGGGCGAGAACCAGGCCTGCGTCGCGCACGCCACCCGGGCCTACGCACTGTTCCGCCAGGCGGGCGACGATGTCGCCGCCGCCCAGTGCGCCGTGTGGTTGGCCATCACGTACAAGGCCAACTTCGCCAACTTCGTCGCCGCCAACGGCTGGTGCGCCCGGGCCGATCGCCTGCTGGCCCCGCTCGACCCCGGGGCCCCGCACGGGTGGCTGTGGATCGCCCGGGCCTACCGGGACGACGACCTGGAAACCGCCGAAGTCCTCACACAGCGGGCGGCCGACCTGGCGCAGCGTACGGGCGACGTCGACCTCGAGCTGGTGGCCCTGTCCCAGCTCGGCCTCATTGGCGTCGCCAGGGGCGAGGCCGCCGGCTTCACCCTCATCGACGAGGCCGTGGCGGCGGCGCTCGCCGGTGAGCAGACTCGGCTCGACACGGTCGTCTACGCCTGCTGCGACATGCTCAACGCCTGCGAGCTGGCCACCGATATGGAGCGCGCCGCCCAGTGGTGCAAGGTCGCCGACGAGTTCGTGGCCACCTACGGCTGCCCGTTCCTCTACGCCGAGTGCCGCATCAACTACGGCAGCGTCCTGGCGGCGACCGGCCGGTGGGACGAGGCCGAGCGGGAACTGCGCACGGGGGTGCGCATCACCCGTGGCGCCTGTCCCGGCCTGCACGCGCGGGCCCTCGTCCGCCTGGCCGCCCTGCGGGTCCGCCAGGGCCGCTACGAGGAGGCCGAGCACCTCCTCGCCCACCTCGGCGACGGCGTGCGCCCCGACCCCGAGGAGGCGCTGTCGGTCGCCGCCCTGCTCCTCGCTCGCGGCGACGCGCCGGCGGCCGGTCGTCACCTCCACCAACGGTTCCACCAGCTCGAGGCCCACCACGCCCATCTCGCCGCCGCCCTCACGGTCCTCGTCGACGCCCACCTGGCCGCCGGCGCCGTGGACGACGCCGACGCCGCGGCTCGGCGGCTCGCGGCGCTCGCCTCCTCGACTCACGCCCCCAGCCACGAGGCCATGGCCGCCGGCGCCGCCGGGCGCGTGGCCATGGCCCGCCACGACCGCGACACCGCGGCCCCGCAGCTGGCGGCCGCCCTCGACCGATGGTGCCGCCTGGCCCTGCCCTTCGAGGAGGCGTGCACCCGGGTCGACCTCGCGCGGGTGATCGCCTCCCATCAGCCGGACGTGGCCGTCGAGCACGCCCGCCGGGCCCTCGCCACGTTCGCCGCCCTCGGAGCCCGCGCCGAAGCCGACCGCACCACCGCCCTCCTGCGCTCGCTCGGCGTGCGCGTCCACCCGGGCGCGAGGGCAACGGGCCTCCTCACGCCTCGCGAGCAGGACGTGTTGCGACTGCTCGGCGCCGGCCTGTCCAACCCGGAGATCGGCCGTCGCCTGCACGTGAGCCGCAAGACGGCTTCCCACCACGTGAGTCGCATCCTCGCCAAGCTCGACCTGCGAAACCGGGCCGAAGCGGCCGCCTACGCCACCGCCCACGACGACGCGGGCGGCGAATAGGGCAACTGCCCGATGCCCCCCGGCGGCTGGAGGCTCACCATCGCGGGGTGACCACCTCCACTCCGCCAGAGAGCTTCGAGCTCCCGCTCGAAGCGGCCGAGTTCTACGAGTCGGCCTTCGTACCCGCGTTCTTCGCCCAGTGGGCCCCGCTCCTCTGCGACGCCGCCGGGCTCGCCGCCGGCCACCGGGTGCTCGACGTCGCCTGCGGTACCGGCATCGTCGCGAGGACGGCCGCCGACCGGGTCGGGCCGAGCGGCGAGGTCGTCGGGCTGGACTTGAACGAGGCGATGCTGCACGTCGCCCGGCGCGTCCGGCCCGACATCGAGTTTCGGCCCGGCGAGGCCGCCGATCTGCCGTTCGCCGACGCGTACTTCGACCATGTCCTGTGCCAGATGGCCCTCATGTTCTTCCCGGATCGCGCCCGGGCCCTGGCCGAGATGGCCCGAGTGGTGGTGAGCGGGGGATCGGTCGGCGTGGCCGTCCCTGGTGCGCTCGCGGCCCAGCCGGCCTTCGCCCCGTTCGTGGCCCTGGCCGCCCGGCACGCCGGCCCCGAAGCCGTGGCGTTGCTCGCCACCTACTTCGCGTGCGGCGACCTCGCCGATCTCATCGGCCTCATCGAGTCCGCCGGTCTGACGATCGCCGGTACCCGCACCCACGTCGGCACGTACCAGGCCCCGTCGGTGGACGCCTTCGTCACCATCGAGGTCGAGAGCACACCGCTGATCGAACGTCTGTCTCCGGAGACCTACGGGCGCATCCGGGACGGCGCCCACGACGTGCTCGGCCCCTTCACGACCGCCGACGGGAGCGTCGAGGCACCGTTCGAGACGCACATCGTGACCGCCCGGCCCCGCTGAGCACCGACGGGTACACGTTCGCCACGGCGCACCGCGACGGGCATGCTCAGAGCATGTCCAACGTCGCCGGCCGGCAGATGCGCCGGGTCCACCGGCTGCTGAGCGAGCTCGCCGACGAGGGCATCGACCTCCCCGCCGACGAGGAGTGGCGCGCCCTCGTGCTCACCGAGCTCGATGCCGCCGTCCGCCCGCGCGCCTTCGAGGGGGTGGCCCCCGGCTACGGCGCCCTCGTCCTCCCGCGAGAGCACACCGCCCTCGACGCCGCCCTGCCCCACGTCCTCATCGCCGCCGAGGACGTGCCGCTCTCGGTCGTGCGCACGTTGGCCGAGGGGCGCTCGGCCTTTCTCGTGCGGCACGTCGGCGGGCGCGACCGGCTGGTGTGCTTCGACCGGCCGCTGGACGACGAGTCGACGGTGGTGCAGCTGGCGGTCACCACGTCGTCGGTGGTGATCCAACGGCTCCGGCGGGGTTGGGTGCGGCTGTGCACCGGCGAGGGCGTGACGGTGTGGGACGGGGTCCGGTGGCAGGGCAAGCCGCTGGCCCGGAGCCTGGTGGACCCCGTGCGGGCGGCCGTGCCCCAGGCCGACCCATTGGTGCTGAGCCGCCTGCTCGAGTTCTGCATGCACTGGCTCGATGCCGGCCGGGTCGGGGCGGCGCTCATCTGGGACGTGGACGGTGACCCGCACGAGCTGGGCCACCTCGGGATGGGTGCATCCGTGCGCATCCCCACCCTCGACCTGACCCAGCGCGAGCACTTCGCCCCTCTGCTCAGCGTCCTCAGCCAGTCCGACCGAGCCGTGCTGGTGGACGAGGCGGGGGCCGTCACGACGATCGGCGTGCAGATGCGGTCGTCCGAACGGTCGCGTCGTGAGGTCGACGTCTTCCGGGGCACCCGCCACACGGCCGCCTTGCGGTTCTCCCGCGATGAGCCTCGCACCCTGGTGTTCGTGGTCTCCTCCAGCGGCGAGCTCACGATCTGTCGCAACGGGGAACGGCTCCAGCTGGGTTAGGGCTGCGGAAACGGCCTGTGCCATGACCCCGACCGGGAAGCGTCCTGGTCTGGCTAGGTTGGCGCGCGAGCGGAGAGGGGGGCGGTTGCCAACCACCACTGCGGCCATGGTGCTCGGAGATCTCGCCCATCGCGCCTCGCTGTGGCGCGAGCGGGTGGCGATCGTGTGGGACGGGCGGACGCGTACCTACGGCGAGGTGGCCGACCGCACCGCTCGCCTGTCGGCGGTGCTGGCGGCCGCCGGCGTCGGCGACGGCACACGGGTGGCCATCCTTTCCACGAACCATCCCGACGTGATCGAGACCTGCCTGGCCGCGTCCCTGCTGGGCGCGGTTGTGGTGCCCCTGAACGTCCGGCTGGCCGCTCCCGAGTTGCGCTACCAGATCGACGACGCCGGCGTCACCCACGCGCTGATCCACCCGGGGCTGTCCGACCTGGCGTCGGCGGCCGGCCTCGGCGGGGCCCGGACGTGGACGGTGGGCGACGAGCTCACCGCCGCGCTGGCGACCGCCGACCCCCGCCCGTGGAACGCCCCGCGCCCCCACGACGGCGCGGCGTGCATGCAGCTCTACACGTCGGGCACGACGGGGACGCCCAAGGGGTGCCTGCTCTCACAGCGAGGGTGGCTGGCCGCCCTGGCCAACACCGCGCACGCCCTCGACGTCGGGCCCGACGACCGGGTGCTCGGCGTCTACCCCCTGTTCCACGTCGCCGGCTTCGGAGTGGCCCTCGCACATCTCCAGATGGGCGCCCAGGTCGTGCTCCCGGCGGCGCCCGATGCCGAAGAGATCTGGCGGCTCGTCGAACAGCACCGCCTCACGTCCGTCAGCTTCCCGGGGCTGAAGGACGCCCTCGCCCACCCCAGCGCCGGCAAGGTCGACGCGTCGTCGATCCGGCGCGTCTTCGGGGGGGCCGCCATGGAGAACGTGAAGACGCTCGACCTGCTCGAAGAGATCCTGCCCGGCGCCGCCTTCCGGGGCATCTACGGCTCGACCGAGGCCGGCAACTTCACCACGGTGAGCACCGCCGCCCAGGAGCGTGCCCGTCCGGGCACGATCGGGCGCCCGCTCCCCGGCTTCGACGTCGCCGTTCTGGGCCCCGACGACGAGCCCCTCCCCCCGGGCACGGAAGGCGAGCTCGGGCTTCGCGGGGCGAGCACGATGCTCGGCTACTGGAACCTGCCCGACGCCACGGCGGCCACGCTGCGCCATGGGTGGCTGCACACCGGCGACGTGATGCGGCTGGACGACGACGGCTTCCTGTACTTCGTGGACCGCTCCAAGGACATGATCAAGCCGGGCGGCGAGAACGTCTTCTCGATCGAGGTGGAGAGCGTGTTGCTGCGCCATCCGGCGGTGGTGGACTGCGCCGTGATCGGTGTCCCCGACGCCCGCTGGGGCGAGGCCGTGCAGGCGATCGTGGTGCTGGCGCCCGGCACGGCGGCCACGCCCGAGGATCTCGACGCTCACTGCCTGGCGCTCCTGTCTCCGTACAAGCGGCCGCGTTGGTACGAGCTCACCGACACCATTCCCCGTTCCGAGACGGGAAAGATCGTCAAGAAGGACCTGCGGGCCGCCCACGACCCCGCTGGCGCCGTCCGCCTGCGCGAACGCAGGTGAGCTCGCGTCGGTCGTCGGGTGGGTGGGCCAGGCAGGGATCGAACCTGCGACCGAGCGATTATGAGTCGCCTGCTCTG
>JBIOZN010000192.1:0-8667 GCA_044871175.1 Acidimicrobiales bacterium
TCGCCGATGCGGCCGACGCCGGCGGCGCCTCGGGCGGCTATCCCCAGCTTTCGTCCGAGTACATCGTCGCCGCCGACCCCGACCTCATCTTCCTGGCCGATACCAAGTGCTGCGGCCAGTCGCCCGACACGGTGGCGGCGCGGCCGGGATGGGCCGGGCTCACCGCCGTCACCAGCGGGGGGGTGGTGTCCCTCGACGACGACGTGGCCTCGCGCTGGGGCCCGCGCGTCGTCGACCTCCTCGACACCGTCGCCCAGCGCGTCGCCCAGGTGGCTCCGGCCGGATCCTGATGGCCGACGCCACCGTGCCGCTCGCGCCACCTCCGGCCGAGGCGTCGGCGCCGGCCCCGGCGCGGGGAGGCGGGGCGACGGCGGTGCCCCGGCCGCACCTGCCGCGCCGGTGGCTGGTGACCGCCTTCGTCGTGCTGGCGGCCGCCATCGCCGCCGGCGCTCTGCTCGGGCCGGCCCACCTGCCCTGGCGGGGCACGCTGCTGGCCCTGGTCGACCGCCTGCCCCTCGTGCACGTCGACTCCGGGCTGAGCGAGCGCCAGCTCGACATCCTGTGGCAGATCCGCATGCCCCGGGTCGTCCTCGGCGCGCTGGTCGGGGCGATGCTGGCCGCCGGGGGCGCCGCCTACCAGGGCACGTTCCAGAACCCGCTGGCCGACCCGTACCTGCTCGGCGCAGCCGCGGGCGCCGGCCTGGGCGCCACCCTGGCCATCGTCTACGGCGCCGCCGACCTGCCCGTCGACCCCATTCCCCTCGCCGCCTTCGCCGGCGCGCTCGCCGCCGTGACCGCCGCCTACGCCCTGGGCACAGCGGCCGGCGGCGGGCGAGGACGGGCGTCGTCGGCCACCATCCTGCTCGCCGGCGTGGCGGTGACGGCGTTCTTCACCGCCACCCAGACCTACGTGCAGCAGCGCCACGACGACACGCTGCGCCAGGTCTACGCGTGGATCCTCGGCCGCCTCACCACCGCTTCGTGGTCCGACGTGACCCTGGTGCTGCCGTACGTCGCCGTCGCCACGGTGGTGCTGCTGGCCCACCGCCGCCACCTCGACGTGCTGCGCGTGGGCGAGGACGAGACCGACGCCCTCGGCGTGCCGGCGGCGCGGGTGCGGATCATCGTCGTCGCCGCCGCCACCCTCGGCACGGCGGCGGCGGTGGCGGTCAGCGGCCTCATCGGCTTCGTCGGCATCATCGTGCCCCACACGGTGCGCCTCCTGGCCGGGTCGAGCTACCGGGTGGTGCTGCCCCTGTCGTTGGTGTTCGGGGCCGCCTTCCTCGTACTGGCCGACGTGGTGGCCCGCACGGTGGCCGCCCCCGCCGAGATACCGATCGGGGTCATCACCGCCTTCGTGGGCGCGCCGTTCTTCCTGGTCGTCCTGCGCACCCGCCGGGGAGGCCGGGCGTGACGCCTGCCGTCGCCCTTCACGGCGTAACCGTGCGCTTCGGCCCCCGGGCCGTGCTCGACCGTTTCGACCTCGACGTCGCGCCCGGCGCCTGGGTGTGCCTCATCGGGCCCAACGGCGCCGGCAAGACCACTGCGTTGCGGGCGGTGGCCGGCCTGCTGCGCTCCTACGACGGCGACGTCACCCTGGCCGGCCGTCCGGTGGCGCGCATGTCCCGCCGGGCCCTGTCACGGGCGGTCGCCTACGTACCCCAGCGCCCGGTGATGCCGCCCGACATGGCGGTGGCCGACTATGTGCTGCTGGGGCGCAGCGCCCACATCGCCTGGTTCGGCAGCGAGTCGGCCCAGGACCGGGCGCGGGCGGCGGCCACCCTCGACCGCCTCGACCTGGGCGCGCTGGCGGCTCGCCACCTGGACGGACTGTCGGGGGGCGAGGCCCAGCGGGCGGTGCTGGCCCGGGCCGTCGCCCAGGAGGCCCCCGTGCTGCTGCTCGACGAGCCCACCAGCGCCCTCGACCTCGGCCACGTGCAACAGGTGCTCGACCTGGTGGACGAGCTGCGCCACGAGCGGGGGCTGACGGTGCTGTCGGCCATGCACGACCTCACGCTGGCGGGCCAGTTCGCCGACGAGCTGGTGCTCGTGCGCGACGGGCGGGCGGTGGCACGCGGGCCGGCCACCGGCGTCCTCACCGAGGCGGCGCTGTCCGAGCACTACGGCGCCCGTGTGCGCGTGCTGCCCGACGGCGACGGCGGCGTGGTGGTGGTGCCGGCGCGCCGCTGACGCATGCGTCACGTCACCGTTGTGTTGACCTGTCCAACGAAGTGGTTACGCGAGCGAGGGGGAGCGGCGGGCGCGCACGAGTCAGGGGGAGCGGCGGGCACGCACGAGCCAGGCGGCGCCGTCGAGGCGCACCTGGCCCTGCTCGTCGACGTGCGGCTCGAGGGCGACCCGTACCGCCGCCAGCGCGCGCGTCCGGGTGACCTCGTCGACCTCGGCGAGGGCGACCCGCGCCGTGCTGACCTGGGTCACGTGGGCGACGGCGGCGTCGAGCCCCTGCCCCGCGCCGAGCGCCGCCCGCTCACGGCGCGGTTCCAGCTCGACGTCGGTCCACCCCCCGGCGTTGAGAATCGCGCGCACCCGGTCGGCGTCGCCGAAGGCGAACTGGCCGGGGGCGTCGGGCGACGACGGCGGCGGCGGCGGCAAGGCCACCACCTGGCGGATGGCGGCCATGGGCACGCTCATCCACTCGTTCGCCGCGAGGGGCTGCCAGCAGACGAACGCCAGCCGGCCCGACGGCGTGACCGCGCCGGCCAGGTTGGCGAAGGCCGCGACCGGATCGTCGAAGAACATCACGCCCATGCGCGAGAACACCGCGTCGGAGGCGCCGGGCTCGAAGCGGTGGACCTGGGCGTCGCCCTCGCGCAGCTCGACGACGGCGCCCAGCCCGGCCTCGTCGACCCGGCGCCGGGCCTCGGCCAGCATCGGGCGCGACACGTCGACCCCGAGCACCCGCCCGCTGGGCCCGACGCGGCGGGCCAGCTCGAGCGTGGTGGTGCCGCAGCCACAGCCCACGTCGATCAGCCGCTCACCCGGTTGCGGGTCGGCGGCGTCGACGGCGGCCTGCCCGAACGGGGCCAGCAGGGTGTCGAACACCGCCTGGAGACGGACCCAGTTGGGGCCGGCCTGGCTGTTCCAGTAATCGACCTGGGCTTCGTTGGCCACGCCCGGCAGTGTGGCATCGCTCCTGGCCGGCACCGGTAGCGTTCGGCTCGTGGCCCACCCCTTCTTGTCGGATGAATGGATCGCGGCAGCCGAGGCGATCCGTGACCGTTACGCCCGGGAGGGCCTCATCGCGCCGCCTCCGGTGCGCATGAACCTGGTGGTCACCGACGTGCCCCACGGCGAGAGCCCGGTCAACGCCTACCTCGACACCGCCACCGAGGGCTTCGTGCTGGAAAAGGGCGTGCTCGAGGCGCCCGACGTCACCGTCACCACCGACTACGAGACGGCCAAGAACCTCTTCGTCGGCCAGGACACCCAGTCGGCCATGCAGGCGTTCATGGCCGGCCGGGTCAAGGTGCAGGGCGATCTCACCAAGCTCATGGCGCTGTTCGCCGCCGCGCCCGACGTCGCCCGCCACGGGATCGCCGCCGAACTCAAGGAGATGACCGCGTAGCGATCTCACGCCCCCCGCCCCGCCGTCGTCTCGAGGGTGTGAGGTCGCGCCCGTTCGCCAGCGTGGTCGCCGAGCACGGGTCGCTCGTCCTGGGCGTGCTCACCCGCCTGGTGGGCCGCCACGACGCCGAGGACTGCTGGCAGGAGACGTTCCTGGCCGCCCTGCGCGCCTATCCGAGCCTGGACGAGGGGGCCAACGTGCGGGCGTGGCTGGTGACGATCGCCCACCACAAGGCCATCGACCACCACCGGGCCCGCGCCCGGCGGCCGGCGGCCGGCGCGCCCGACGGCGACGCCCCGAGCGACGGACCCGCCCCGCCGGTGCCCGACGCCGACGACGAGCTGTGGGCCGCCGTAGCCCGCCTGCCGCCCAAGCAGCGCCTAGCCGTCACCTACCGCTACCTCGCCGACCTGCCCTACCGCACCATCGCCGGGCTGCTCGGCGGCACGGAGGCGGCCGCCCGCCAGAACGTGCGCGCCGGGCTGCGCACCCTTCGCCTGGAGGTCCACCCATGACACCCACCCCGATCCCTCTCGCGCACCGGCTGGCCCGCTCGACGGCGACAGGCGCCGCCGACACCGCTGCGCGGCAGGCCGAGCTGGCCCGCCGGGCGGCCGCCGCCGGCCTGCTCGACGTGGCCGTGGCCACCGTCGACTCGCCCCTCGGCCCGCTGCTGGTGGCGGCCACCGAAGCAGGGCTGGTGCGGTTGGCCTTCACCGCCGTCGAGGATCCCGACGCCGTGCTCGCCCGGCTGGCCCGAGCGGTGTCGCCTCGCATCCTCACCGCACCGGCTCGCCTGGACGACACCCGGCGCCAGCTGGACGAGTACTTCGCCCGCCGGCGCCGGCGGTTCGAGCTCACGGTTGACCTGCAGCTGGCCCGCGGGTTCCGGGCCCGTGTGCTCGACGTGGCCCGAGACATCGGATACGGCACCACCGCCACCTACCGGCAGGTGGCGGCCCGGGCGGGCAACCCGGCGGCCGTGCGAGCGGCCGGCCGCGCGCTGGGCGCCAACCCCGTGCCCATCGTCGTGCCCTGCCATCGGGTGCTGCGCAGCGACGGCGCGCTGGGCGGCTACGCCGGCGGCCTGCCCGCCAAGGTGGCGCTGCTGGCCCTCGAACGCGACGCCGCCTGAGATGGCCGCGCGCAAAAGGGGCCGCGCACCACGACACGCCGACCATGGGCGCCCGCAGGTCACCCCGCCGGTGGGAGCGCGGCCGGGAACGTGGCCAGGAACTGCGCGCCGTGGTCGACATCGGCGGCGACGAGCGTGCCGCCCACGGCGTGCAGTACGGAGCGGGCGATGGCCAGGCCGAGGCCGCTGCCGCCGGCGTCGAGAGAGCGCGCTTCGTCGAGGCGAGTGAACGGCTCGAAGATCTGCTCTCGGCGATCGGCTGATATCGGCGGCCCATCGTTGGCCACCGACAGCGTGACACGGCCGCGGCGGGCGTCGTGGCCTTCGCCCCCATCCGCATCGGTGACCGCCACGACGATGCCGGTGGTGGCGTGGCGCTCGGCGTTGTCGAAGAGGTTGCGCACGACCTGGGCCACGGTGGCCTCGTCGACGGCCACCACCGCGCCCGATCCGCGGACGGCGTAGCGCACGCCGCGCGCCGGCCGGCGCCGGCCGACCTCGTCGGTGACCACCGCCCACAGATCACATCGGCGCTCAGCGGTGGGCGGCGGCACCGGTCGGGTGAGGGTGCGCAGGTCGCGGGCGAGCGCTTCGAGCCGGTCCACCTCGACCAGGGAGTCGCCCGCGATCTTGGGCCAGTCGGCGCGGTCCGGGTAGGCCAGCCCGACTTCGAGCTCGGTGCGGATCGCCGACAACGGGCTGCGGAGCTCGTGCGACGCCGAGGCGGCGAACAGCCGCTGGCGATCAGCGGCCTCGCCCAGCCGGTCGAGCATGCGGTTCAACGTGGCGCCGAGGCGACCGATCTCCGAGTCGCCTCCTGCCGGCTGCACGCGCCGGGAGAGGTCGGTGGCCTGGATCTGGTCGACCTCGGCCCGCATGGCGTCGACGGGCGCCAGGGCTCGCCCCGTCACCCACCAGATGAGCCAGCCGCCGAGGGCGACGACGAGCGGAAGCCCGACCGCCAGCCCGAGGCGCAAGTGGGATTGGGCCCGAACCGCCGTGGCCAGTGACGTGACCGCATAGATCGTGAAGGGCTGCGATCCGACGGCCACCGTGCGGGCCACGAGGCGGTAGTCGTCGCCCGGCGGGCCGCCGATGCGCGCCCCGTCGACGGTGGTCCTCACGTCGCGCCCTGCCGGAGGAGCTTCGATGATGTCGAGCCGCACCGTGTCGGCCAGGCCCGGAGTGGTGGCGATGAGCCGGCCAGACCCGTCGAGCACTTGCAGTTGGGCGAGGTCCTGGCCGGTCGGCACGAGGACGGCGGTGAGCTCACCCTCGACCGTGAGGGCGGTCACCTCGTCGAGGCGCCGAGCCAGGGAGGCGTCGATGTCCGCCAACAGGGCCCGTTGCAGGAGATGGTTGGCCACCAGGCCGGCCACGACGAGGGCGGCGGCGAGGACGAGGGTGGCGCCGGCGGTGACGCGGGCGCGGACACTCAAGCGGGGATCAAGCCGGGCCACGCACCGCGATCCGGTAACCGGCGCCCCGCACCGTCTCGATGAGGGTGGGGCCGAGCTTGCGGCGCAGCGCCGACACGTGGACCTCCACCACGTTGCCGTCGCCCTCGAAGGCAAAGTCCCAGACGTGGGCCAGGATGTGGGCTTTCGGCACCACCTCGCCTCGGCGGCGCAGGAGGTACTCGACGATGGCGAACTCGCGCGGCGTGAGCTCCACCGGCTCGCCGTTCACGGTGCAGCGGCGGGCGGCCACGTCGAGCCGCAGCGAGCCCGCGCTCAGCACGGTGGGCCGCGCCGATCCACCGCGACGCAGCAGGGCGCGCAGGCGCGCGATCAGCACGAGATAGGAAAAGGGCTTGGACAGGAAGTCGTCGGCGCCGGTGTCGAGCGCCTCCGCCTCGTCGAGCTCGCCGTCCTTGGCCGTGAGCATGAGCACCGGCGTCCAGATCTCGCGGGCCCGAAGCTCGGCGCACACCCGGTAGCCGTTCAGGCCCGGCAGCAGCACGTCCAGCACGATCACGTCGTACGGTTGCTCGGTCGCCAGCCAGAGCCCGTCGGTGCCGTTGGACGCCACGTCGACGGCGAAGCCCTCGGCCTCGAGGCCCCGAGTGAGCGCCGCCGCCTGGCGGGTCTCGTCCTCGATCACCAGGACCCGCACGTCGTCAGCTTCCCACGCAGTCGACATTCGGGCCCACGATGCCGAGCACCACCTGGAGACCGGCTGAAGCCGGCTGAAGGCCGCTTCAGCGAGCTTCAGCGAGCGGTCAGCCGCCCGGGTCGATCGTGCCTCCATGCGCGCTGCGGCTTCGGCCCCAGCGGCCTCATTCAAGCCCCCATCGAAGGACCACCGAGAATGAACGACCTCCTGCCGCCACCTCCGCCGCCGCCGGCCGCCCCGACAGCGCCCACCACGCGCCGGCGGGCGACCCACTTGGCCGCCGGCGTCGCCCTGGGCGCGCTCGTCGGCGCGACCGTGTCGGGCGGGATCGTCGCGATCGCCGAGCACGACCGCTCGCCGGCGACGGCCAGCGCCTCGCCCACGCGGACGACGGCCGCGACCGGACCGACCGTCGCTGCGACCACCAACTCCATCGCCGCCCTGGTGCAGAAGGCCGAACCCTCGGTGGTGGCGATCCACGACTCGATGACCCAGACCGACATCTTCGGCCGCACCCAGACCGGCCAGGCCGCGGGCACCGGTTTCGTGCTCAGCGCCGACGGCTACATCGTCACCAACGACCACGTCGTGGACGGCGTCAGCGACATCAGCGTGAGCTTCCAGGACGGCTCCTCGAACAGTGCCGACGTCGTGGCCGCCGATCCCAACGCCGACCTCGCCGTGCTCAAGGTGGACAGGACGGGGCTCACCCCGCTGGCCCTCGGCAACAGCTCCGACCTGCAGGTGGGCGACCAGCTCGTCGCCATCGGCAACGCGCTCGACCTGTCGGGCGGCCCCACCGTGACCACCGGCATCGTGTCGGCCACCGGCCGCTCGCTCAACGAGCAGAACGGCGTGGAGCTCACCGATCTCATCCAGACCGATACCGCCATCAACCCCGGCAACTCGGGCGGTCCGCTGCTGGACATGGCCGGCGAGGTCGTCGGGATCAACACTGCCGTCGCCGGCGAGGCGCAGAACATCGGCTTCGCCATCTCGATCGACCACGCCAAGTCGATGATCGACCAGCTCCGCAACGGGCAGGTCCCTGCTCACGCCCTGCTCGGCGTGGCGACTGAGCCCAGCGAGGACGGCAACGGTGCTGCGGTCGTGACAATCGACCCCGGCTCGGCCGCCGCCTCCGCCGGCCTGCAGCCAGGTGACGTGATCACCAAGGTGGACAGCACGGCGGTCGGCGGCCCCGACGACCTCGGCGCCGCCATCGGCCGCCACCAGCCCGGTGACAAGGTGGACGTGACCTTTGTGCGAGACGGTGCGACGAACACCGTCCATGTCACCCTGGGCACTCGCTCGGCGTCGAAGTGACGTGACCACCGCGGCCAGGCGGGCGGCGGGGGCGGCGGCGGGCGGCGGACTGCGGCTGGGGACCGACTGGGGAGCACCGATGAGTTCGGGGGCGAGGAACGGTCTGCACCCTCCGTGAACGGAGAGACGAGCAAATTGCTCTACTCGGCGACCATGTCGCTCGACGGCTTCATCGCCGGAGTCGGAGGTGACATGTCATGGCTGACCGAGCATCTGGTCACGGGCCGCCCTGAGATCGACGAGCTCATGTCGTCGATCGGCGCGCTCCTGGTCGGCCATCGCACCTTCACCGGCGACGATCCGAACAAGGGCACCGACGCCGAAGGCGCCTTCGGGGGCCAGTGGCACGGACCGTCGGTCGTGCTCACGCACGACCCCCCGTCGGCGTCGAACGACCCCGATCTCACCTTCGTCGCCGACCTGACCGGCGCCGTCGAGGCGGCCAAGGCGGCCGCCGGGGGGAAGTACGTCAATGTCCTGGGGGCCAACGTGGGCAAGCAGTGCC
>JBIOZN010000193.1:0-3721 GCA_044871175.1 Acidimicrobiales bacterium
GGCCCTGCCCGACCCCCACCGACCCCGCACCTGCGTGGGGCGCCTGCCGCTCTACGTGGCCGAGCGAGAGTAGCGTCACAGGGCCACCACCACGGCGGCCGCGATCGTGGCCGTGTGGGTGAGCGACAGCCGCCAGCCCTGCACCCCGTGCTCGGCGGCCAGGGCGGCGGCCGCCCCGGTGAGCACCAGCACCGGAGCGCCCGAGGGCGAGCGGGTGACTTCGACGTCGTGGAAGGCGAAGGCGCCAAGCCCGACTCCGAGCGCCTTCATCACCGCCTCCTTGGCGGCGAAGCGGGTGGCCAGCCGCTCGGCGGGGTCGCGCTGGGCGGCTGCGTCGGCCCGCTCGGCGGGGGTGAACAGCCGCTCGGCCAGGCCGGGGGTGCGGGCCAGCGACCGCCGGAAGCGATCGAGGTCGACGGCGTCGAGACCGACGCCGGTCACGCCGGCGGCGCCATCACACGGACACCCGACCACGCCGGCCGCCGCCTCACACCGACGCCCGACCACGCCGGCCGCCGCCTCACACCGACGCCCGACCACGCGGGCCGCCGCCTCACCGGCGCCGAGGGCGCCGGCCGCCCGTTCACCGGGGGCGGTGCCAGGCCCGGGCCAGGTCGATGATCGGAGTGATCAGGAGGTCCTCCACCGCCAGCTCGCCCAGACGCTCGTCGTCGAAGGCCTGCTCGGACTCGGTGACCCAGTCGGCCAGCACGGCGTAGCGGTCGCGGTACCCCTGCAGCACGGCCCGGGCCACCGCCGCCGGCAGCCGGTCGGCCAACTCGATGTGGAGCAGGGTGATCCCCACCGCCTGGTTGCCCTTCACCTCGGGCACGAGCAGCACGATGCGCCCGTCGGCTCCGCCCCGCGCCACCAGCGGCTGGCGGTCGGTGGCGACCCGGCGCTTGGTGCCCTGCAGGGTCGGGTTGCGCTCGACCCGGCTGGTGAGCGTGGCGGCGAGGCCCCGCTTGTCGAGCACCTCGATCGTCGCCCGGTCGTCGGACGCGTCGCCGGCGATGCGGTAGCGGGTGGCACCCGACACGGCCACGACGGCCGGGTCGAGGTCGGCCAGGGTCTTGAGCGTGCGGTAGCTGAGCCGGTCCCGCTCGGCCCCCGCGGCCAGTGTCTCCTGGACGAGCCGGTTGGCGAGGAGGCCCTCGTCGGAGCGGGAGATGCCGACGGTGACCGTCTTGGCCTGGTGCTTGATGGCGTCCACCGGCCGGGTCAGCTCGTCGATGGCCCGCGTCAGCGCGGCGGTGAGCTCGTGGACGACGACGTCGGGCGTCCCCTGCACGCCCCCGAAGGCCTCGTAGAGCTCGAGGGGCAGCACGCCCCCGCCGAAGCGCAGGGCGGTGAGCACCCGGCTGGCGGTGCTGGCCTCCATACAGCCGTCGTAGCGGCCGGTGCGCAGCTCGTCGGCCAGCGGGCCCACCAGCGGCGCCAGGGCGGTGCGCAGGCGCGCCAGCACGACCGTGCCCGCCGGGGCGCCGCTCACGGCCGCCTCCACCGCCGCCCGGGCCTCACGGAAGGGCCGCGCCAGCGCGTCGATGGCCAGCGCGGCCTCGTAGCCGAACAGGTGGCCCACCATGGCCGACAGCACGAACGCCAGCCGGCGGTCGGTGTCGGGCACCGTCAGCAGGGCGAGGGCCCCGGTGAAGCGGTCCTCGTCGGCGGTGGCGATCACGATGGGCGCCGCCTTGTGGGCCCGGTAGATCGCCACCTCCTTGGCCACGTCGTCCACATTGGAGCCCGACAGCCCGGCGGCGCACACCAGGATGAGGGGCTCAGAGGACAAGTCGATGTGCTTCTTGTCCTCGGTGATGTCGCAGGCGATGGACTTGTAGCAGAGCTCCGAGAGCTTGATCCGCACCTCTTCGGCGGCCACTGCGTTGGGCCCGTTGCCCACCACCGCCCAGTGGCGGCGGGAGGTGGCGTGCTGGCGAGCGGCCTCGGCGATGGGCTCCCGGTCGGCGACCACACTGGCCATGGCGGCGGGCAGCGAGCGCAGGGCCTCGAGCAGGCCCTGGCGGCGCCGGCCGTCGTCCACGCCCAGGTGCTCGGCCAGGGCGGCGGCCAGCAGCACGCCCGCGGCGACCTGGGCGTAGAACGCCTTGGTGGAGGCCACGCTCATCTCCACGTCGCGCCCGTCGGAGGTGTAGAGCACGCCGTCGGCCTTGTCGGCCAGGTCGCTGTTGCGCCGGTTGACGATGGCGATCACCGTGCCCCCGCGCTCGCGGACGAGGTCGACCGTGCGGTTGGTGTCGGTGGTGGTGCCCGACTGGCTCACCGCGACCACAAGGGTGTCGGACAGGTCGGGGCGCAGATGGAAGCCGGACAGCTCGGTGGCCGTCATGGCCTGGACGAACACGTCGGTGCCGGCCAGCAGGTCGGCGAGCACGGCCGCGCAGCTGCGGCCGGCGACGGCCGCGGTTCCCTGGCCTACCACCACGAGCCGGCGCACCTTCCCCGAGGCCAGGGCGTCGACGACGCCCAGCGGCAGGGCCCGCTCGCCCAGGTAGGCGGAGAGCTGGCCATCGGTCTCGCGCAGCCGCCCGCGCAGCGTCTTGCGGAAGCTCTCGGGGGCCTCGGCGATCTCCTTGAGCAGGAAGTGGGGCGCGTCGCCGCGGTCGATGTCGCGGGTGGTGATCTCGGCGCGCGTCAGGTGTTGGTCGGTGAGCGGCAGGGGCGTGCCGTCGTAGGCGAGGCGGGTGAGCCCGTCGAGCGTGCCGGCGCCGGCGGCGTCGAGCACCACGACCTGGCCGCGGCTGGACGTCTGCCCCGGCCGGGCGGGTGTCTCGCCGTCGAGGCGCAGGTACAAGGGCGTCTCCTGGACGAGGCCGTAGGGCTCGCTGGCCACCACGTAGGCGTCCTCGGCCAGGCCGACGTACAGGCCCTGGCCGCTGCCCCGCACCGCCAACAGCAGCTTGTCGGGGGCGGCGTCGGAAAGGGCGGCCACGGCCACCGATCCCTCGAAGGTGGCGAGGGTGCGGCGGAACGCCTCCTCGATCGGGGTGCCGTCGAGGGCGCTGCGCGCGACGAGGGTGGGGATCACCTTGGCGTCGGTGGTGATCTCGGTGTGCACCCGGAGCCGGTGCCGGGCCCGCAGCTCGGCGTGGTTGTCGACATCGCCGTTGAGGGCGGCGGCCACGAAGGGGCCGGCGGCTGCCGCGGCCCCGGCCTCGAGCTCGTCGGAGTTCACCGGGTGGGCGTTGGCCTCCGAGATGATGCCGACGCTGGCCCAGCGGGTGTGGCCCAGCACCGTGACGCGGGCGTCGGGGCCGGCGAGGGCGGCGTGGAGCAGGTCGTCGCCGGCGACCGCCGCCCGCAGCGCGCGGGTGTTGTCGCCCAGTTCGCCGATCTCGGCCGCCGCCTTGTACGAGAACGAGAGCAGTCGCCCGGGCATGCGCACGGCGCCACTGCCGTACAAGGGATCGGCCGCCCGGCGCACCAGTTCGTCGCGCCGCTCGGGGGCGTCGAGGTCGAGGCCGTGGTCGCGCACGAGCACGGTGATCCCCGCCGAGTCCCGGCCGCGCACTTCGAGGCGGTCGATCCCGGCCAGGGCCACCTGGATGGCGGTGAAGCCGGCGAGGGCCGTGTCGGTGGCGTCCGGGCCGGCCAGGGCGGCCACGGCCGCCGCCGTGGGCACCCGGTCCCGCCCGATGGCCCAGACGGCGTCGCGCACATGAATCAGCGCGGCGTTCAGCGCTTCCAGCTCGCCCGGGTC
>JBIOZN010000194.1:0-3199 GCA_044871175.1 Acidimicrobiales bacterium
CGTCTCGCGGCCCAAGGCAGGAATTTGCACCTTGGATTGCCACCGCGGCGGCCCGTCGGCGGCCCGTCGGCGGCCCGTCGGCCGACCCTCGGCCGCCCGTCGGCGGCCCGTCGGCCGCCCGAGGGGCGGTCCCGCCGCTGTCACCCGGCCTGCCCGCACGGGACTTCTGTCCCTTGGTCGCGGGTGCACAGGGCTGCCTATCCTCGCTGGCGGGACCACGCACGACGAGGGGGACGAGGTGGCTGAGCAGCACGCCGCGATCGAGGACTACTACGTCGAGGACCGCACCTTCCCACCGCCGCCCGAGTTTGCGGCCCACGCTCTGGTGCGCGACCGGTCGCTGTGGGACGAGGCCGACGCCGACCCCGAGGTGTTCTGGCTGCGCCAGGCCCGTGAGCTGGTCACGTGGGCCCGGGAGCCCCAGCAGGCCCTGGAGTGGGACCTGCCCTTTGCCCGCTGGTTCACCGACGGCCAGCTGAACGTCGCCTACAACTGCCTCGACCGCCACGTGGAGGCGGGTCGGGGCCACAAGGTCGCCTACCACTGGGAGGGCGAGCCCGGCGACACCCGCACCATCACCTACGCCGACCTGCTGGACGAGGTGCAGCGCTTCGCCAACGTGCTGAAGCAGCTCGGGGTGCAGAAGGGCGACCGGGTCAACATCTACCTGCCCATGATCCCCGAGCTGCCGGTATCGCTGCTCGCCTGTGCCCGTATCGGGGCCGCCCACTCGGTGGTGTTCGGCGGGTTCAGCCCCGACTCCCTGTCCGACCGGATCAACGACGCCGACGCCAAGGTGCTCATCACCGCCGACGGCGGCTACCGCCGGGGGCAGGCGGCCCTGCTCAAGACCAACGCCGACGTCGCCGTGGCCAGCTGCCCCTCCATCGAGCACGTCGTGGTCGTCCGGCGCACGGGCTCCGACGTCCACATGGAGGCCGGGCGCGACCAGTGGTACCACGACCTGATGGCGGCGGCGCCGGCAGAGTGCCCGGCCGAGCCCATGGACGCCGAGCAGCTCCTGTACCTGCTCTACACCTCGGGCACCACGGCCAAGCCCAAGGGCATCATGCACACCTCGGGCGGCTACCTCACCCAGATCGCCTTCACCCACCGCTACGTGTTCGACCTCCACCCCGACACCGACATCTACTGGTGTGCGGCCGACATCGGCTGGGTCACCGGGCACAGCTACATCGTCTACGCGCCCCTGGCCAACGGCGCCACCAGCGTGATGTACGAGGGCACGCCCGATACCCCGGGCCGGGACCGGTGGTGGGACATCATCGAGCGCTACGGCGTGACCATCCTGTACTGCGCGCCCACGGCCATCCGGACGTTCATGAAGTGGGGTACGGCCGAGCCCGAGAAGCACGACCTGTCGTCGCTGCGGGTGCTGGGCAGCGTGGGCGAGCCCATCAACCCCGAGGCCTGGATGTGGTACTCCACCCACATCGGCGGCGGGCGCTGCCCCGTGGTCGACACGTGGTGGCAGACGGAGACGGGGTCGATCATGATCTCGCCCCTGCCCGGCGTCACGACACTGAAGCCGGGGTCGGCCACCTTCCCACTGCCGGGCATCGCCGCCGAGTTGGTGGATGACCAGGGTGAGCGGGTTGCGCGCGGGGGCGGCTACCTCACCCTCACCCGGCCGTGGCCGGCCATGCTGCGGGGCATCTGGGGCGATCCGGAGCGCTACTTCAACACGTACTGGAGTCGGTTCGAGGGCCGCTACTTCGCCGGCGACGGGGCCAAGGTCGACGACGACGGCTACGTGTGGTTCCTGGGCCGGGTCGACGACGTGATGAACGTGTCCGGGCACCGCATCTCCACCGCCGAGGTGGAGTCGGCGTTGGTCCTCCACGAGTCGTGCGCCGAGGCGGCCGTGATCGGGGCCAGCGACCCCACCACCGGCCAGGCCATCATCGCCTTCGTCACGCTGCGGGGCGGCTACGAGCCCGACGACAAGCACGGCCAGGTCCTGCGCCAGCACGTGGCCGCCAAGCTGGGCGCCATCGCCCGGCCCAAGACGATCATCTTCACCCCCGACCTGCCCAAGACCCGCAGCGGCAAGATCATGCGCCGGCTGCTGAAGGACGTGGCCGACGGGCGGGACCTGGGCGACACCACCACCCTGGCCGACGAGACGGTGGTGGAGGACATCAAGACCCGAGCTGCCCTCGCCCCACCCGAAGAGTAGAGGCAGGGAATAGTTGCAGCCGCAATGAGGTTGAAGGGGTCATGCCGGCAATAACCGCTGATCCCGTCAACCTGCCCCGGCTCGACGCGCCCGACCCCGCGGTCGTGCGGGAGCGCCCGGTGCTCTCCATCACCACGGCCCCTCGTGGCTTCGAGGGCGAGGGGTTTCCCGTCCGGCGCGCCTTTGCCGGCGTCGACCTGGCCCGCCTCGACCCGTTCATCCACATGGATCAGATGGGCGAGGTCGAGTACGCCCCCGGTGAGCCCAAGGGCACCGCCTGGCACCCCCACCGGGGCTTCGAGACCGTCACCTACATGATCGACGGCGAGATGCGCCACCAGGACTCCCACGGCGGCGGCGGGCTCATCAGCAACGGCGACACGCAGTGGATGACGGCGGGCGGCGGCATCCTCCACATCGAGACCCCGCCCGAGCACCTGGTGGCCAGCGGCGGGCTGTTCCACGGCATCCAGCTGTGGGTCAACCTGCCCGCCCGCCAGAAGATGGTGGAGCCCCGCTACCAGGACATCCGTGCGGCCAAGGTGGGGCTCGTGGCCTCGCCCGACGGCGGCGCCCTCGTGCGGGTGATCGCCGGCGAGGTCGCCGGCCACGCCGGCCCGGGCGTCACCCACACGCCCATCGCCGTCGTGCACGCCACCGTGGCCCCGGGGGCCGCGCTGCACCTCCCCTGGCGCTCCGACTTCAACGCCCTCGTGTACGTGCTCGGCGGCCGCGGTCGCGCCGGTGCGGAGGGACGGCCGGTGGAGGGCGGCCCGCTCGCGGTCTTCGGTCGGGGTGACGGCCTCACCATCGCCGCCGACCCCCGGCAGGACTCGCGCCACCCGTCGCTCGAGGTGCTGGTGCTCGGCGGCCGGCCGATCGGTGAGCCGGTGGTGGCCTACGGCCCGTTCGTCATGAACAGCCGCAACGAGATCGTCCAGGCGTTCGAGGACTTCCAGGCCGGCCGGCTCGGCACCATCCCGACCGAGGCGCACCCCG
>JBIOZN010000195.1:0-2957 GCA_044871175.1 Acidimicrobiales bacterium
CCTCCCGTTCGGCAACAACGACCGCCAGCTGGAGGACATGAACCGCATCATCGACCTGTGGCAGTCGGCCACCGGCGACCGGGTGAAGGACCCGGTGGTGAACGTGGCCCAGCGGCCGAGCGCCCAGCCGGTCCGGCTACCCACTCCCGCCGCCACCCCGGCCCCGGCCCTCGCCGGCGCCGCGGGCACGAACGGGCGGGGGTGACGCGCCGTGAGCATCGGCAACTACGAGGACCAGTTCGCCGAGGCGCAGTGGGAGTCGCCGCTGGTCGCCCTCGGTGAAGAGGAGGTCGCGGCCTGGGGGAGCGAGACCTGGACGTCGCCCCTGGTCGAGCCCGAGGACACGCTCGTCGGCGAGACGGCGTGGGACGCGGGCGAGGAATGGACGCGCGACGAGGAGGAACCGGGCGAGATGCCGGCCTCGCCGTGGGGCGAGGGGATCTCGACCTGGGCGGGCTCCGCGAGCTCCGAGACCGAGGCGGGTGACACCGCGACGGCCGAGGACGAGGACCACGAGCTCGTCGAGCACCTCCTGGGCGCCGGCTTCGCCGCCGCCACCGAACACGCGCCCGGACACGCCCTCGGCGACGAGGCCGAGAGCCGCGCCGACGGCCCCGCCGGCGGCGCCTCCGAGCGGGAAGCCGAACCCGAACGGTTCTCCGGCCCCGAGCACCGCCACATCGGCGACCTGGCCGTCGGGCGGCAGCTGACGCCCATCACCTACGGCACCAAGGGCGATCACCTCACCTTCGGCGAGGTCGTCGCCCTCGCCGGTGACCACTACGCCACCTACGACGAGCTGCGCCGGTTCGCCGCCACCGCCCGGGGGAGGGCCGACATCGCCTGGTCCCGCTGGTTCGCCCTCGAGTTGCCCGCCGCCCAGGAGCCGGTGCTGGCGAGCGACCCGCAGGTGGCCCGGGACATCAAGCAGAAGGCCCTCGAGCGCTACTACAGCCTGGCCAGCCGCAACCTGTCCCACTTCTCCGGCGGCGGCACGGCCTGGGAGACCTACGTGACCTGGCACTCCAAGGCCCTGGCCGACGCCCTGGCCGCCGGCGAGCAGAAGGACAAGGCGGCCTGGGCCCGCGCCCTCACCAAGGAGGCGTTCGGCCTGCACTTCCTCACCGACAGCTTCTCGGCCGGGCATGTCCGCACCCCCCGCGCCGCCATACGGGACTGGTACGGGACGCACTTCAAGGATTCGAGCGACCAGTTCATCCGGTACATGGCCCGGTTCATGTACGACCGTCTGGACGAGCGCCAGCAGCTGCCGCCGCTGGCCTGGTGGTTCTCGTGGGTCACGCGCTCACGGATCGCGGGCCGGATCGAGGTCCTGGGCGGCGAGGCCATCCGCTCGTTCTCGCTGGGCGACATCGTGAGCTTGGCCCTCCACGACTACGACAACCGCACCGGCCTGGAGGTGGTGTCCGACGTCGACCCCGACGGCCATCCCGTCGCCGGCGGCCACCACTGGACGGCCATGGGCGACTCCCACCTCGGGGCCAACGCCCACGGGGCGGCGACCACGCGGATGGCGGTGGCCGCCGTCATCACGTCGCTGCGGGACCTCGAACGGGCCCGGGGCGTGGGCGTGAAGCTGGCCGGCCAGCACGTCTCCTCGGCCCAGCGGGCCGCCGCCCTCAAGCAGGCCCTGGGGGGCAGTGTGTTCGCGGCCAAGGGTTTCGTGCCCCGGGAGGACCTGGGCTCGAAGAAGAACGTCCCCCTGCCTCCGCGGGGCGGACCGAAGCCGCCCTTCGAGTGGCGCTGGGGCCAGCTCGGACCGGATGCCTACCGGGAGGTCGACCGGATCGTGAAGACCCGGGTCTACGACGAGCTGTTCAAGAAGCTGAAGAACGTGGACGAGACCGCCACCGCCAGCCTCGGGGTCACCACGCTGCGGATCCACGGCGTGCGTCACGCCTTCCGGCTGTTCACCGAGCACCTCCGCACCGACGGTATCCGCGTGGCCGAGAACGCCGTCGGGCGCAAGGCTCGCTGAGGTCGGAGCCGGGCCCGGTTGCGGGGCCGGGCCCGGTCAGGCGGCGACGGGCAGCAGCGCCGCCAGCTCGGGCGACGGGGCCAGGCCGAGCTCGCGGTGGATGAGCCGCCGGTAGACGCCGAACTGGCGGATGGCTTCGGCCCGGTTGCCCTCGGCCAGGTGGGCGCGGATCAGGACGGCGTGGGCCGACTCGCGCAGCGGCTCGGCGGCGATGGCCTCGTAGGCGGCGTCGATGGCGGCGGCGAAGCGCCCGCCGGCCGTGAGCCGGGCGCTCAGGGCCTCCAGGGCGTGGACGCGCAACTGGCGGTGGCGCTCGCGCTCCAACAGCAGCCAGTCCTCGTCCCAGTCGGGGAGGATGTCGGCGTCGAGCCGGCCCTGCTCGGGCCCGGGGCCACCCGCCAGCAGGGCACGGGCCCGCCGCGCGCTGCGGGCCAGGTCGACCTCCAGCCCGGGGTGAAGGCCGATGTCGGGGCCCGAGGCGGTGACGATGCGCTCGTCGACCTGCCGCACCCGCCAGAGGGCGGTGCGCAGGTTGGCCGACGCACGCCGCTGGGGGGACCAGCCCCAGAGGTGGCCGACCAGGGTGTCGCGCCGGGTGCGGGTGCCGGTGACGGCCAGATAGCCCAGCAGGCGGCGCGTGTGGCGGCCGAGGGGCACGGAGCGCCCGTCCACCACCAGCTCGAAGCCGCCGAGGACGCCCAGGGCGGGCGGGGCCGCCATCGCGAGGGTTCTCATCACCGCACGACGGCGTGCCGTGGCGATGTCCGGGTGTGCCGTAGCTCGGCACACCCGGGGGCCGTAGCTCGGCCCACCCGGGGAGCCGTAGCTCGGCCCACCCGGGGCGCCGTAGCTCGGCCCACCCGGGCGCCGTAGCTCGGCCCACCCGGGGCGCCGTAGCTCGGCCCACCCGGGGCGCCGTAGCTCGGCCCACCCGGGGCGCCGTAGCTCGGCCCACCCG
>JBIOZN010000196.1:0-14195 GCA_044871175.1 Acidimicrobiales bacterium
TTCTTCGCCGGCGAAGCGTTGCGCACCAACGGCGAGCTGGTCCCTTCCGTCCGGCCGGGCATCAGCGTCGAAGTCACGCGCGAGCCGGTCGGCGTGGTGGGGATGATCACGCCCTGGAACTTCCCCGTGGCCATCCCGTCGTGGAAGTGCTTCCCCGCCCTCCTGGCCGGCAACGGCGTCGTGCTGAAGCCCTCCGAGGAGGCGCCGGCGTGCGCCGACGCCTTCGTCGCCGCCCTGGTGGAGGCGGGCATCCCCGCTGGGCTGCTCAACGTCGTCCACGGCGGCGGCGAGCCGGGCGCCGCCCTCGCCACCCACCCGGGCGTCGGCGCCCTCAGCTTCACCGGCTCGGTGGCCACCGGGCGCCAGGTGGCGGCGAGCGCCATGGCCACCGGCCCGCGGCTGGTGTCGCTCGAGCTCGGCGGCAAGAACGCCATGGTGGTGCTGGCCGACGCCGACCTCGATCTCGCCGTCGACGGCGCCGTGTTCGGCGCCTTCGGCACCGCCGGCCAGCGTTGCACCTCGACCTCCCGTCTGGTCGTCCACCGGGAGGTGGCCGACGAGCTGGTCGACCGCGTCGCCAAGCGCGCCGGCGAGCTGCGCCTGGGCGACCCCACCGACCCCCGCACCGATGTCGGACCCGTCATCCACGCCCGGGCGGCCGAGCGCATCCTCGCCATGGTGGCCGAGGCGGGGGACGCCGGCGCCGAGGTCGTGCTCGGGGGCCAGGCCGTCACCGTCGCCAGGTGTGAGGGCGGGTCGTTCGTTGCCCCCACGATCCTGCGGGTCGAGCGCCACCACCGCATCGCCACCGAGGAGGTGTTCGGCCCGGTGCTGGCGGTCCTTGTCGTCGACGATCTCGACGACGCCGTCGAGGTCGTGAACGGCACCCGGTACGGGCTGTCGGCCGCCGTCTACACCCGCGACATCAACGCCGCCCTGCGGGCGGTGGCCCGCATCGACACCGGGATCGTCTACGTCAACGCCCCCACCATCGGCGCCGAGATCCCGCTGCCCTTCGGCGGCAACCGGCACACGGGCAACGGCTTCCGGGAGGCGGGCACCCGTGGCATCGAGCAGTTCAGCCAGGTGAAGACGGTGTACGTCGACTACTCGGGGCGCCTGCAGAAGGCCCAGATCGACAACCGCCCCGCCATCGATGCAGGAGACCAGGGATGACCACCACCGCTTCGCTCACCGACGCCTGGCTGGCCCGGGACGCCGCCGCCCTGGCACCCACGCTGCAGCGGGTGCACGAGCTCGTCGTGGCTTCGGGCGCGGGCAGTTGGGTCACCGACGTCGACGGCCGCGGCTTCCTCGACCTCACCTCGGGCATCGCCGTCACCAACGTCGGCCACTGCCATCCCCGGGTCGTGGCCGCCGCCGAGGCGCAGCTGCGCACGCTCGTGCACACCAGCGTCGTCGCCCACCACCAGCCCAACGTCGCCCTGGCCGAGCGCCTCGGTGCCCTGTGCCCGTTCTTCACCGCGCCGCAGGTGTTCTTCTGCAACACCGGCGCCGAGGCGGTGGACGGCGCGCTGAAGCTGGCCCGCCAGGTCACCGGCCGCCCGGGGGTGATCGTGTTCCGGGGCGGGTTCCACGGGCGCACGCTGGCCGCCACCTCCCTCACCACCGCCAAGGGCAAGTACCGGGCGGGCTACGAGCCGTTGCTGCCCGGGGTCACGGTCGCCCCCTACGCCTACCCTCTGCGCTTCGGCGGCGACCCCGAAGTGGCCACCGAGGCCGGCCTGGCCCAGCTCGACGAGCTGCTCGCCGTCCAGGCGCCGCCGGCCGACGTGGGGGCGATGGTGGTCGAGCCGGTGCTGGGCGAGGGCGGCTACGTGCCCGCCCCCCGGGAGTGGTTGGCGGGGCTGCGCTCGCGCTGCGACCGCCACGGCATCCTGCTCGTGTTCGACGAGGTGCAGACCGGGATGGGGCGCACCGGACGGCCGTTCGCCGCCGAGGTGTACGGCGTGCGCCCCGACGTCGTGCTGTTCGCCAAGGGCGTCGCCTCGGGGCTGCCCATCGGCGGGCTGATCGCCGAGGCGGCCACGTTCGCGGCCTGGCCGCCGGGCACCCACGGCAGCACGTTCGGTGGCAACCCGGTGAGCTGCGCCGCCGCCCTGGCCACCCTCGACGTGCTCGAGGACGAGGGGCTGTACGAGCGCGCCCGGGTGTTGGGGGCCCGGCTGGTGGCCGACCTGCGCGCCGCGACGGCGGGCGACGACGGGGTGCTGGAGGTGCGGGGGCTCGGGCTCATGGTCGGCGTGGAGCTCGCCGCTGGCGCCGACGCGGCCGCCGTGCAGCAGCGGTGCCGGGAGGCCGGCGTGCTCGTCCTCACCTGCGGCCCCGGCGACAACGTGCTGCGGCTCATCCCCCCGCTCACCATCACCGACGCCGAGCTGGCCCACGGCACGGCCGTGCTGGTCGCCGCCCTGCACGAGCGGTGAAGGCCTGAGGTGAACCCGATCGGGTCAGTCGCGCGGCGGCGACGAGGGGCACGACCGCGGCGTCGGAGACAGGGGGGAACTGCGGGTCGTGACGGGCCCGCGATATCGCCGGCTTGACCTTTCAAGAGAGGCGGCGGGGCGACGGGGGGTACGTCGGCGCCTCCCGCCACTACAGTCGGCGCCGAGCGGCTCGGGGGAAATCGAACCGACACCGAGGGGGAAGCCATGACGAGACCACCGATCCTCCATCGCGTCGACAGCTACGAGGAGCTCTGGAGCCAGGTCGACTTCCGCACGTTCCCGGTGCCCGACCACGTCAACATGGGCACGGCCTGCGTCGACGACCAGGACCAGGCGGCCACCGCGCTGGTGGCCGTGGCCCTCGACGACAGCTCCCGCACGTTCACCTTCGGCGATGTGCGCCAGCAGTCCAACCGCCTGGCCAACGCGCTCACCGCCCTCGGTATCGGCCGGGGCGACGTGGTGGCCATCGTCAACCCCGCCTCGATCGAGACGGCGGTGGCGTTCATGGGCATCTTCCGCATGGGCGCCATCGCCCTGCCGCTGTCGTCGCTGTTCGGGCCCGACGCCCTCGCCTACCGGTTGCGCCACGGCGAGGCCAAGGCGGTCATCGCCTCCACCGCCAACACCCCCAAGGCCCGCGAGGCGCTGGGCGACGCCCAGGTACCGATCCTCACCATCGGCGGTGAGGGTGAGTCGTCGTACGAGCAGGCACTGGCCCAGGCGTCCGACGAGTTCGAGCCCGTGGTGACCGGCGCCGAGGACCCGTGCCTGCTCATCTACACCTCGGGCACGACGGGCGACCCGAAGGGCGCGCTGCACGCCCACCGTTTCGTGTACGGGCACATCATCGCCTTCGAGATGATCTACGACTTCTATCCCCAGCCCGGCGACGTCATCTGGTCGCCGGCCGACTGGGCGTGGATCGCCGGGATCATGGACATCCTCGTGCCGGCGTGGTGGTACGGCGTGCCCGTGGTGGTCGACGCCGACTCGGCGTTCAAGGCCGACCGGGCGGTGTGGCTCATGCGCGAGCACCAGGTGACGCTCACGCTGCTGCCGGCCACCGCCCTGCGCATGATCCGGGCCACCGGTCTGTCGGGCGAGGGTCTGGCCATGCGGGCGGTGTGCTCGGGGGGCGAGGCCGTGGGCGCCGAGCTCCTCGGATGGACCCAGGAGTTCTTCGGCGGCGCCGTCGTCAACGAGGGCTACGGCCAGACCGAGCTCAACGCCTGCATCGGCAACTGCGCGTCGGTGTTCCCGGTGAAGCCCGGGGCGCTGGGGAAGGGCATCCCGGGCACGATCGTGGCGGTGCTCGACGACGACGGCCAGCCGGTGGTGGGCCAGCTCGGCGAGATCGCCATCGACCGCCACCACCTGAGCACCATGGTCGAGTACTGGCACAACGCCGAGGCCACCAAGGACAAGTTCCTCGACGACTGGCTGCTCACCGGCGACTTGGGCGTGATGGACGAGGACGGGTACACCTGGTTCCAGTCCCGCAAGGACGACGTCATCAACTCGGCGGGCTACCGGATCGGCCCGGGCGAGATCGAGGCGTCGCTCGGCAGCCACCCGAAGGTCGCCATGTCGGCGGTGATCGGTGTACCCGACGAGCGGCGGGGCCAGGTGCCCAAGGCGTTCGTGGTGCTGCGGCCGGGCGTCGAGCCCGGCGAGGAGGTCGCCGACGAGCTGCGCAAGCACGTCCGCAGCCGGCTGGCGGCCCACGAGATGCCGCGCGAGATCGTCTTCCTCGACGATCTGCCCAAGACCACGACGGGCAAGATCATGCGCCGCGCCCTGCGCGACACCTGAGCGCCGTTCCCCGTTGGGTTTGCACCCTGAGCGCCCATATATGGCCTTCAGGGTGCAAACACGAGTCAGGCGGGGGCGTCGCGGCCGAACACGACCACCAGGCGGTCGGTCGCCAGATCCCAGGCGGCACTGTGCGAGCGCCGGCACGCGGGGGCGTCGGGCGCGCCGCCGGCCTGGAGACCGCCCCACCGCACGAGCCGGTCGTTGCGGGTGTCGTGCGCGAGGGCGGCACCCGAGCGCCGGCTGAGACAGGGGTCGGAGCACCCGTCGGGCAGCACGAGGCGCCACGTCGAGGTGGCGAGGTCGAGCGCCCACACGTCGTTCAGGTCGGCAACGCTGCGCGTGCCGCCGAACAGCCACAGGACGCCGCGCTCGGCGTCGAGCACCTGGCTGTGCCCCGCTCGCGGCCCGGGCGTGGGGCCGGCGGTCGCCACCCGCTGCCATTGCGGCGTCCCCTCGAGCGACAGGTACCAGAGATCGTCGGTGAACGAGCTCCCGAGGCCGCCGTAGACGATGAGGCGGCGGCGTACACGCGACATCCGTGGCAGGTACGGATGTCCGTACCGCGAACCACGAGGCGTAGTGGTGCACATGGACCTCGCCCTGCACCCCGAGCCCGGTGTGCTCCCGCCCGTGGGCCGCCAGGCCGAACTCGCCCGGGTCACCGCCGCGCTGCGACGCGGCCGCAGCGCCCTCGTCCTGGGCGCGCCCGGGCTGGGCAAGACGCATCTCGCCACCGCCGCCGTGAGCGAGGCGGGCGCGACCGGCTCCGCCGCGTGGACGGTGGCCACGGCGTCGCTGCGCACCGTCGACTACGGCGCCCTCGGGTGGCTGCTGCCCGGGCGCACCCCCGAGCACCCCGCCGAGGCGGTGGCCGGGCTCACGGCCGCCCTCGAGGCCCGGGCGGGCCGCCACCGCCCGCTGCTCGTGGTCGACGACGCCCACCTCCTCGATGAGCGCTCGGCCGACGTGCTCCTCCAGCTGGCCACTGCGGGCACCGTCACCGTGCTGGCCACCGCTCTCGACGTCGCCCTCCCCCCCGGGCTGGAGGCCCTGGCCGACGACCGCTACGGCGAGCGCGTCGAGCTCGGCTCCTTCGATCGCGACGCCACCGGCGCCCTGGCCGCCGCCCTGCTCGACGGCGTGGTGGCCGAAGCCACGGTCGAATCACTCTGGCGGTGGAGCGGCGGCGTCCCCCTCGTGGTGGTCGCCCTGGTGGAGGAAGGCCGCCGCGCCGACCGCTTCCACCTCCGCCGGGGCCGGTGGTGGTGGGAAGGCCCGGGGGTCGTGCCCCGGCGGGCCGCCGGCCACCTGGCGGCGGCCCTCGCCGCCCTCGAGCCCTCCTCCCAGGACGCCTTCGACCTCCTGGTGGTGGCCGAGGCGCTGGCGCCCGAACCGTTCGAGGCCCTCGCCGGTGCCGCCGCCCTCGACGAGTTGGAGGCATCCGGGCTGATCCGGTTCGTGCGCCGCGGCGCCGGCACCATGGTCCTGCCCACCCACCCCGTGCTGGCCGAGCATCGGCGTGACGCCCTCGGTGCCGCCCGTCGCCGGCGCCTGGCCGCCCGCCTGCTCGACCACGTGCCCGCCGACGCCGACGACGCCGCCGCCCTGGTGCTGCGGGCGTTCTGGCGGGTCGAGGCGGGACGCCACACGGCCGACGACCGCGACCTCGTGCTGCGCGCCGCGTCGGTGGTGCAGCTGAGCGATCCCGGTGCCGCCGCCACCCTGGTCGAGGCCGCCCACGCCGCCGAACCCGGCGCCCGCACGTGGCTGGCGCGCGTCGCCCTCCACATCGAGGTGGGGGAGCGGGAACGGGCGTGGCGGGCGTGGGAGGACGCCCGCCGGGTGGCCGATCCCGACGATGACGCGCTGGCGGCGGCGTTGCGCCAGACGGAGGTCGAGCTGCACCTCTGGGCCGACCACGACCCGGAGGCCGCCCGCCGGGCCATCGCCCGCGCCCGCTCGCGAGCCACCAGCGCGGCCGAGACGCAGGTTCTCGACTCCATCGAGGCCCTCACCTGGCTGCTGTCGGCCCGGCCGGCCCAGGCGCGGGCCGGCGCCGAGGCCGTGCTGGCCACCGAGGCCCGCTCCGTCGACGGGTTCGTGGGCGCCACGCTGGTGCGCCTGGTCGGCCTCGTCCTCACCGGCCACACCACCGAAGCCCTCGCTGCCGGTCCCGACGCCCTGGCGGTGGCCGAGGCGGCCGCCGCCGAGCAGCCGTCGGTGGCGGGGATGATCCGCGCCGCCCTCGCCCTGGCCCGCGTCTGGCGGGGCGAGCTCGATGCCGTGCCTGCGGTGCATCCCGCTACCGGCCGCTGGCCGGTGCCACCCACGACCCATCCCGACGCCGCCGGGCTGCGGTGGCCGGTGATGGCGGGCATCGTGGCGCACCTGCAGGGCGACCTCGAGGCCGCCATCGCCCGCCTCGAGGAGGGTGTGGTGCAGCACCGGGGCGGCAAGCGGATGTTCCACGCCGAGGCGGTCGCCTGGCTGGCGGTGACGCTGTGCGAGGCGGGCCGCCCGGCCGACGCCGAGGTGCTGCTCGAGCGCGAGCCCATGGGCGCCATCCGCCTGTTCCCGGGCCTCACGCCGTGGGTCCAGGGCGCCCTGCTCGCCGCCCGGGGCGACCAGGCCGGCAGCGCGCGCGCCTGGTGCGCCGCCGCCGACGAGGCCGCCGCCGCCGGAGCCACCCTGCTGGCGGTGCGCTACCTGGCCGATGCGGTGAGCGCCGGTGCCCCGCCGCCGGCGGCCGACCGCCTGCGCGCCCTGCTCGGGGGCGTGGACGCTCCCCTCCTCGCCGCCATCGGTCGGGCGGCCCTGGCCGTGGCCGCCGGCGACGGGGCCGGTTTGCTGGACGAGGCCCTCGAGCACGAGCGTCTCGGGCTCCGGCGCCGCAGCCTGGCCCTGGCCAACCGGGCCACCGGCCTGCGGCGGGACGCCAACGACCTCGTCGCCCGCCTGCGCCGGTCGCTGGCGGGCGCCGACGAGGGACGCGTCGACACCACCGTGTTCGGGCTCACCGTGCGCGAGCGCGAGGTGGCCGAGCTGGCCGCCACCGGCATGTCCGACCGCGAGATCGCGGCCAAGCTCATCGTGTCGGTGCGCACGGTGGAGAGCCACCTGGCCAGCAGCTACCGCAAGCTCGGGATCGCCTCCCGTCGCGAGCTGGCCGCCCTGCTCGGTTGAGGCGCGCTGATCCCGGGCGCCGGCCGGCGCCGAATACCCCGTTCCCGTTCCACGCTCGCGTTAGCGTGGCCGTTCCACCACCTATGGGGAGGTCTCCGTGAGAACCGTTCGCGTGCCCCGGCTGCTCGCCCTCCTCGCCGCTGGGGCCCTCGTGCTGGCCGCCTGCACCGGCGACGACGACGAGACGACGGGTACCACCGCGGCGCCCAGCGGTGCCGCCGCCGGCCAGCAGGCCACCACCTCGGCGGGGGAGACCACCACCGCCGCGGGCGCGAGCGGCGGAGCCACCACCACGGCGGCGGCGGCGGGCGGCGGAGGTGGGGCGGCCGCCAGCGGCCCGACGCTGGCCAAGGTGCGATCGGCCGGGACCGTGCGGTGCGGCACCCGCCAAGACCTGCCCGGTTTCGCCAGCCTCGACTCGAGTGGCCAGCACGTCGGGTTCGACAGCGACTTCTGCCGGGTCATCGCCGCCGCCGCGCTGGGCGACGCCAGCAAGGTCGAGATGGTCGACGTGGCCACCGCCGACCGGTTGACCGCCCTGCAGTCGGGCGAGATCGACGTGCTGGTGCGCAACACCACCTGGACCGCCACTCGGGACGGGCGCGAGGGGCTGACCTTCCTGCAGCCGACGTTCTACGACGGCCAGGGGATGATGGTGACGGCCGACAGCGGGATCACCGACCTGGCCGGCCTGGCCGGCACCGTGATCTGCGTGGCCGGCGGCACCACCAACGAGGGCAACATCGCCACCGAGTTCGCCCGCCAGGGCCTCGCCGCGCCCCAGATCCTCACCTTCGACGACGTCAACCTGTTGCAGGAGGCGTTCCAGGCCGGTCGCTGCGACGGCTGGTCCTCCGACCGCAGCCAGCTCACCGGCCTGCGCTCGAAGTACCCGGGCGGGGCCAACTCGCTCGTCATCCTGCCGGGCACGTTCTCCAAGGAGCCGTTGGCACCCGCCGTGCGCGACGGTGACAGCCAGTGGGCCCAGGTCGTCAACTGGGCCGTCCTGAGCACGATCCAGGCCGAGGAGTTCGGGCTCACCAAGGCCAACGTGGCCGACCAGCGGACCAGCACCACCAACCCCTCGGTGCAACAGTTCCTGGGCGTGGCCGTCGACGGCACCACCCTCGACCCGGGCCTCGGCCTGGCCCCCGACTTCGCCTTCCAGGTGGTGTCCCAGGTCGGCAACTACGGCGAGATCTACGACAAGAACATCACGCCGCTCGGCCTCGACCGGGGCGTCAATGCGCTGTGGACCGACGGGGGTCTGCTGTACGCCCCGCCCTACCGCTGAGCACCACGCGCCCTCCCCGGCCGCCGCGCCCGCCCCTGTGGCGGGACGTGCGGGTGCTGCGCTGGGTGTTCCAGCTCGCCGTCCTCGCCGTCGTCGTCGTGATCGTCGGCGTGCTGGTCCGGAATGTGCGGGCCAACAGCGAGCGGCTGGGCATCCCCACCGGCTACGACTACCTCGACAACCCGGCCAACTTCCCCATCGCCGACAGCGACTTCCGGCCCTCGCAGCCCATTCGGGACGCCCTGGTCGTCGGGCTGGGCAACACGCTGCGGGTGGCGCTCGTCGGCATCGTGCTGGCCACCCTGCTCGGCACCGTCGTCGGCGTGGCCCGGCTGTCGCGCAACTGGCTGGTGGCCAACGCCGCCCGGGCCTACGTCGAGATCCTGCGCAACATCCCGCTGCTGCTCATCATCGTGTTCTCGTGGATCGGCCTGGCGCTGGCCACCTTCCCCCGGCTCGAATCGGCGTGGACGCCCCTCGACCTGGCCGTGATCTCCAACCGGGGCCTCGTGCTGCCGTCGGCGGAGGGTGGCGGCTGGTCGGTGCTGGTGCTGCTGGCCCTCGCCGTCGGGGTCGCCCTGGTCGTGGCCCGGTGGCGGCGAGCGGTGAGCGAGCGCACCGGCACGGTGGGCCGCACCGGGTTGTGGGCGGGGGCGGCGGCGCTCGTCGTGCTGGTGGTGGGCTGGCTGGTGCTGGGGCTCGGCATCGACGTGCCCACGCTGGAGGGGCGGGTGGTCAGCGGCGGTGGGCGCATCAGCCCCGAGTTCTTCGCCGTGCTGTTCGCCCTGGTGATCTACACGGCCAGCCACATCGCCGAGATCGTGCGGGGCTCGATCCAGGCGGTGCCGCGGGGCCAGGGTGAGGCCGCCGACTCGCTCGCGCTGTCGGGCTTCCAGCGCCTGTGGTTCGTGGTGCTGCCCCAGGCGTTCCGCATCGCCCTGCCCCCGCTCGGCAACCAGTACCTGAACCTGCTGAAGAACTCCACCCTCGGGGCGGTGGTCAGCTACTACGAGTTGGCCCAGGTCACCCAGATCGCGGTGGGCAACGGGGCGCCGGCGGTGCCCTCCTACCTGCTCACCCTGGCCATCTTCCTGGTGCTGTCGCTGCTGCTGTCGCTGGCCGTCAACGTGGTGAACCGGCGCCTGGCCCTGGTGGAGCGGTGAGCGCGTTCGTGTCGGGCCCGGGAACGCGGGCCGGCCGCTGGGCCCGGGCTCACCTGTTCCGCACCCCCGTCGACGGTGTGGTCACGGTCGTGGGCGGGCTCGTGGTCGCCTACGTCCTGTACCGGGCGCTGCGGTTCGTGCTGGTCACCGGCCGCTGGGAGATCGTCCGGGTGAACCTCAAGCTGTTCATGGTCGGGCGCTTCCCCGACATGCACCTCCTGCGGGTGTCGGTCGCCCTCGTGGTCGCCGCCGCCGTGGGCGGCCTGGTGGCCGGCGTCGTCCACGCCCGCCAGGTGCGGGCCGGCACCAGCGCGGTGGCCGGGCTGCCGCCGGCGCGCCGGGCCCTCGACCTGGCCGGGCGGTTCTGGCCCGTCGCCGTGCTCACCGGGCTGCTGCTCGCCCTCACCGAGACGCCCGGCCCGCTGGTCACCGCGCTGGCCACTGTGGTGGCGGCGGTGGCCGGCCGGCTGCTGGGCGCCCGCCTGCCCCGGCGCCTGCACCCGCTGGTGGCCCTGACGGCGGTGGTGGTGCCCTTCGTGCTGGTGGCCTACCTGGCCGACGCCCTCGGCTGGGACCAGTGGGGCGGGCTCATGCTCAACGTCTTCCTGGCCGTGGTGAGCATCATCCTGTGCTTCCCGCTGGGCGTGCTGGCCGCCCTCGGCCGGCGCTCCAAGCTGCCCGTCATCCGAGGGCTGGCCACGGGCTACATCGAGCTGTTCCGGGGCGCCCCGCTGTTCGTGCTGCTGCTCATGGCCAACGTCGCCCTCGGCTTCTTCGTGCCCGCCGACGTCAGCCCGGGCAAGGTGGTGCGGGCCATCACCGTGTACACGCTGTTCACCGCCGCCTACGTGGCCGAGATCGTGCGGGGCGGCCTGCAGAGCCTGCCCCGGGGCCAGGAGGAGGCGGGCCGGGCGCTGGGCCTGTCCCCGGTGCGCATCACCGCTTTCGTGGTGCTGCCCCAGGCGCTGCGCAACGTGATCCCGGCCGAGGTGGGCCAGTTCATCTCGCTGTTCAAGGACACCACGCTGGCGGGGGCGGCCATGGGCATCTTCGAGGTGCTGCAGGTCGGCCAGGCGGTCACCCGCCAGGGTGACTTCGCCGGCCAGAACCTGCTGCCCGAGACGTTCGCCTTCGTCGGGCTGCTGTTCTGGGTGGGGTCGTACACGATGTCGCGGGAGAGCCAGCGGCTCGAGGCCAAGCTGGGGGTGGGACAGCGGTGAGCGACGCCCCGCAGAGCGACGCCCCCGACGAGCTCCGCCGGCCCGCCCTCGAGCCCGGGGGCACGGGCGAGCCGATGATCACGATGGAGGCGGTGGGCAAGCGCTTCGGCGACTTCTGGGCGCTGCACGACGTCGACCTGGTGATCGGCCGCCAGGAGGTGGTGGTGGTGATCGGCCCGTCGGGGTCGGGCAAGTCCACCATGATCCGCTGCGTCAACCGGCTCGAGCAGCACGACGCCGGGCGGATCGTGGTGGACGGCACCGAGCTGTCCGACGACGTCCGCGCCATCCAGGCCGTCCGGCGGGAGACGGGGATGGTGTTCCAGCAGTTCAACCTCTTCCCCCACCTCACCGTGCTCGACAACGTCACCCTGGCGCCCCGGCAGGTGCGCCGGATGAGGAAGAAGGAGGCCGAGGCCCTGGCCATGGAGCTGCTCACCCGGGTGCGCATCCCCGAGCAGGCCCGCAAGTACCCCGGCCAGCTGTCGGGCGGCCAGCAGCAGCGGGTGGCCATCGCCCGGGCCCTGGCCATGCGGCCCAAGGCGATGCTGTTCGACGAGCCCACGTCGGCCCTTGACCCCGAGATGATCAACGAGGTCCTCGACACCATGAAGGACCTGGCCCAGTCGGGGATGACCATGATCGTGGTGACCCACGAGATGGGCTTCGCCCGGGAGGTGGCCGACCGGGTGGTGTTCATGGCCGACGGCACCATCGTCGAGGTCGGCTCGCCCGAGCACTTCTTCACCGATCCCCAGGAGGAGCGCACCAAGCTCTTCCTGTCCCAGATCCTGTAGCCGGAGCCGGATCAGAAGACGACGAGGTCGACCTCCTGGCCGGCCAGGATCGCCCCGGCCGTCGCCATCGTGTCCGGGCGCACCAGGAAGTGCTGGGTCACGGCGTGTACATCGCGTAGCCGGCGCTGCAGGGGGCAGTGGGCGTACAGCGAGCTCCCTCCGCCCGAGCGGTAGGCGGTGTCGACCACGCGGGCCGCCGTGGCCGTGGCCCACACCGCCGCCGCCCGTACCCGGGCGCGCTCGTCCCGGCCCGGCTCGCGTCCCTCCACGCCGGCCGCCCACAGCGCGCCCGCCGCCTCGCGCACCAGCCCCTGGGCGGCGCGCCGCTCGGTGTCGGCCGTGGCCAGCGCGAGGTGGAACGTGGGGCTGGTCGCCAGCGGCGCGTGATCGAGCATGGGCACCTTCGTCTCGGCCAACTTGACGACGTCGTCCAGCGCTCCCCGGGCGATGCCCAGGGCGATGGTCGCCACCGCGCATGCCAGCAGCGGCGGGGGCGGGATCCGCACGAGCGGGGTGTCGCAACACGGGTCGTGGGCGAGCGGGTTGAAGGTGCGCTCGGTGGGCACCACGACCCCGTCGACCCGGATGTGATGGCTGCCGGTGCCGCGCAGCCCCGACACCTGCCAGGTGTCCTCGATGACGACCTGGTCGGGCGTGAGCACCGCCATCCGCAGCTGGGGCATGCCGTCGACGACGCCCTCGACGCAGTTGGCGTAGAGCAGCGTGGCGTGCTCGCACCCGCTGACGAACGCCCACCGGCCGCGCACCCGGTAGCCGCCGGCGACCGCTTCGACCGAGCCGGTGGGATTGAAGGCCCCGGCGGTGATCACCGGCGAGCCGTCGAACAGCGTGGCGAACGTCGCCCGGGGCAGGCCGGCCAGGTCGATCCAGCCGCCGGCGCCGATCATCGCCGTCCAACCGGTAGAGCCGTCGGCCGCAGCCAGCGTCTCGAACACTTCGAGGGCGGTCAGCAGGTCGGCGCCGAGGCCGCCGTGGGTCGGTGGGAGCAGCAGCCGGAACACCCCGGCGGCGGTCAGCTCGGCCACCAGGTCGGTGGGGAGGCGGCGAGCGGCCTCGATCTCGCCGGCGCGGGCGGCGATCGTCGGTGCCAGGGCGGTGACGGCCGCCAGAGTGTCGGCCGCGGTCACGGTCGGGGCCGGCGTCGTGTCGTGGAGGGTGGCCATCTCGACCATCCTCAGGGCCGCAGCATCGGGGCTTCGGCGGCATGGCGGGCGCGCAGCTCGTCGTCCCATCCGCCGTTGCAGTAGCCGAGCGCTTCGGTGATCCGGCCCTCGCGCACCTGGCACAGCCACAGCCGCCGCGCCGTCTCGGTGGGCTCGGCGTGCTCGGTCTCCTCGTGCTCGAGGACGAAGCCGGTGGCCGTCGGCACGACGCGCAGCACCCGGGCCGTGGGCCTCCCTCGGGCGATCGCTCGCAGCTGCCGGGCGATGGCGTCGCGGCCCTGCACCTGGAAGCGCCAGAACGGCGGGTACATGTCGAAGAACACGTCCGGGGCGAAGAGATCAGCGGGCGCGTCGCGCGTCTCGAAGCACCGGTTGAAGGCGGCGGCGAGGTGCTCGACGGCGGTGGAGTCACGGATGGCAGTGGTGGGCATGGGGCGACGGTACGAACACGGGTGCCCCCCCGACATCGCCCGGATCAGCCATTCGCGCTCATCCGGGCGGTGGTGCGTTCTCACCACGCGCGGGGTGGGCGCCCACCAGCCCGTGCTCGTAGGCGTAGGCCGTGGCCGCCGCTCGCGACGACAGGTGGAGCTTGAGGAAGATGTTCTGCACGTGGCGGGACACGGTGTGGACGCTGATCCTGAGGGTGGCGGCGATGTCCCGGTTGGTGCCCCCGGTGGCGAGGAGCCGCAGCACCTCGACCTCGCGGTCGCTGAGTTCGCTCGTGCGGGCCGGCGCCTTACCGCCGGTGACCGACTCCAGGCGCCGGAGGTCGGGCGTGGCGCCGAGGCGCTGGAAGGTGGCCCGCGCCGCGGCCAGTTCCTGGACGGCCGCGTCGTCATCGCCGAGGGCCCGGCACGCGAGCGCAATGGCGACTCGCGCCCGCGCCAGCTCGTAGGGCATCGCCAGGGCGCGCCAGGTGGCGGCCGCCCGGCGGAGGGCGACGAGCGCGGCGGCCGGGCCGCCGTCGGCGAGGAGTACGGCGCCGGCGGCGGCGTCGGCGACGGCGTGCAGCAGCGGGGCGTCGCTGGCGGCGGCGAACGCCGCCAGCTCCTCGCTCGCCACCCG